>DBGBJN010000121.1:0-7562 GCA_048449885.1 Collinsella sp. | reverse complement strand
GACAAGCGAGCGCTTGAGCGCGTCGACCGTCAGGCGCTCGTCAACAAGACGCACGGCAACGCACATCGTGGGCAGCTCCACGGTAGGCAGCGAGCCGCCACCGGGGGTCGACGATTCCTCGACAATCTCCAACTCAACGGCGCACGGGCAACCGGCCTTATCGAGCCCGGCGACCATACGATCGCGCAGCTTGCGGGCACGTCGCTCCAGATGAGCCTGCGGAAGCGTGAGCATGCTGAGCACCGGAATATCGCGATGGGCAACATCGGCGCCATCCATGTAGATACGCAGCGTGGCCTCGAGCGCCGTGAGCGCCAACTTGCCCGGGCGCAGGGCGCGCATAAGCGGATGCGACCCACAGGCCTGGACCGGGTCACGACGGCCCATGATGATGCCCGCCTGTGCGGCACCGAGCAATTTATCGCCCGAGCACGACACCAAATCGAGCCCTGCCGAAACCGAAGCCGGCGTGGTTTCCTCGCCGCCGCGAACCAGGATGTCGTCAGGCAACAGCGCCCCTGAGCCCTGGTCTTCATAGAACAGCAGGCCATGCTTATGGGCCAGTGCGGCGAGCTCCCTTGAGCTCACTTCCTCGTGAAAACCCTCGATGCGATAGTTGGAAGGATGGACCTTCAAGATCATGGCCGTTTCGGGCGTGATGGCGCGCTCGTAGTCGCCCAGGTGTGTGCGGTTGGTGGCGCCGACCTCGACGAGTTTGGCGCCCGAGGCCGCCATGACATCGGGGATGCGGAAGCTGCCGCCAATCTCGACAAGCTCGCCGCGGCTGACGATGACCTCCTTGCCCGCGGCATGGGTTGCCAACACCAACAGCACGGCGGCCGCGTTATTGTTAACGACCAACGCGTCCTCGGCACCGGTAAGCGAGCGGATGAGCTGCGCGGCATGCTCCTTACGCGACCCGCGCGAACAGGTGCCCACGCTGTACTCGAGTGTGCTGTAGCCGCGCGCGACCTCGGCCACGGCCTTGGCGGCCGACTCCGCGAGCGGGGCTCGGCCCAGATTGGTATGGATAACAACACCCGTGGCGTTGACGGCGGGACGCAGGCTCGGCAGTGCGGAGCGATGCGCACGCCACTCGATGGCCGATGCCAGCTCGCGCTTGGAGCGCGGATCGGCGCCGGCACGAATCGCGGCGCGCTCCTCGTCGAGCTCGGCCGTGACGGCGGCATGCACCACCGCATCGCAGGTCTCCCCCGCCGCTTTCACTACCGGCCACTCGGCAAGCAGCTCGTTGACGGAAGGAATGGCGCGCAGGCGGGCGCGCACCTCATCGGACATGTTCTGGCTATCGCTCATGTGCGGCCTTTCAAAAGAAACGTGGATCAGTCGAATGCATCAGCTGAGTCAATTACCCGTCATTATCCCCGCGCGCGACAATCTTTTCCACGCGAACGGCGTTTTCCTGGGTGAGCGCGGCGCCCGTCAACGGGTCCCAACGCAACGGCGTATGGTCGAGCGGGCCCACGCCCAAGGCTTGAGCGCAACCGGCATCGGCGCCAAATGAACGCCCACCGGGGGCGGCCGATGTAAAGATGCACGCCGGATGCAGATACGGCGTCGTCTCCACGCGCACGCGGTCGCGGCCCATATCGCTCACGAGCTCGACGATCTCGCCGTCGGCGATGCCCATGCGCGTAGCAGCATCGGCATTCATCTGCACGGCATCCAGGTCCGATCCAGCCTCGGCGGCACCTTGGGCCGCAAGCCTTCGCGAGGTATGCGACTCAAAGGGTCGATTGCCGCTAATGAGGCGAAACATTCCTGGGCCGGGCTCCACCATGGGAGCGATCCAGTTGGGTACACGACCCAGACCGGCTCGTTCCCATACGTCGCTTGCCAGCGCAATTTTGCCGCCATCCAGGGGAATCGCCGGCTCGCCCGTACGCGACGGCAACGTAACACCCGTGTCGGCCCAGCCGCGTTCCTTGAGCTCGTCCAGATCGATCCCAAACGGTGCCACCTGGGCAGCCGCCAGATTGTCAGACGTAAACTGGAAGTACTCGCCCACGCCACACGCCTGCGCCAGACCGGCAAAAATCTCCCGACCGGGACGTGTGTCGTCATGCTGCACGGGCAGCACGGCATTGCGGAAGAACACGCGCGCATCGTTGGCGCCTGTCACCGTTCCCACGCCACGGTCGGCCTCCAGATACGTCACATCGGGCAGCACGAAGTCGGAAGCGAGCGCTGTCTCGGACCAGCGAATATCAATCGTCACGAGCAGGTCGAGCTGCTGCAAGATGCCCAACCAAGCCTGCGCATTGCCATAGCCAGCACCGGGGTTACTGGCATAGACGATGAGCCCACGCAAATCGCCGACCAGAATCGACTGGCCGATGGTCGTGCACAGACCGCGCACCGGATCGACCAGTGGATAGCGCTCGGACCCCAGCTTGGACATGCGCGGCACCGGCGGCGTCGCAAAGCGTGCGGGATCAAGGTCGCCCAGCGCAAGCGGTGTGGGTGGATTGAGCGCGCCGCCCGCATGTCCAATACAGCCCAGCAGCACGTCGACCATACAGATAGCTCGCGCCGTCTGGGTACTGTTGGCATACGCGATGCCGATGCCGCCATGAAAGCCAGCATCTACCACGGCGGCAGGCGCGGCGGCAGCGAGATCGCGCGCCGTGGCGACAATCTCTTCGGCCGGCACGTCGCACATCGACTCGGCCCACTCAGGCGTCCAAACAGCAGCCGCCTGCGCCAGCTCATCAAAACCCGTGGTATAGCGGGCAACAAACTCGTGGTCGTATAAGTCCTCGGCAATGAGCACATGCGCAATGCCCAGCAGCAAGGCCAGGTCGCAGCCCGGGCGCACGCGCAGCCAGCGGTCGGCAAGCGCAGCCGAGCCGCTGCGCCGGGGGTCGACCACGATAATCTTCGCCCCACGGCGACGGGCATCGTTGAGCGCATCAACGGCCCCCATCGTCGACGAATCGACAATGGAACGCCCCAAATACATGATGCAATCGGTATGCGCCAGGTCGGAGGCGGGACTATAGCCCAAGCTATGCTCCCAACCGGTGAGACGGCTTACCTCGCAGGCACCATCGGCGCCGTACACGTTGGGCGAACCCAGCGCGTGCATAAGACGATAGGCCCAGTAGCGGTCGAACGAGGGCACGCCGAGTGTCATGCCCAGCGCACGAGGCCCGCACTCGTCAACAATCCCCAAAAGGCGCTCGGCAATCTGAGCAAACGCCTCATCCCAGGAAATCGCATCAAACCCCGAGTCATCACGACGACGGCGCATGGGGTGCAAAATCCGGTCGCGCTCGTCAAGCGGCATGTCCAAGCGATGGCGCCCGCGGGCGCACAGGGCACGCGCCGCGCACGGATGCCCCGGCACCGGCAACTCGGCCACCACGCGACCGTCCTCAACGCGTGCCGCAAAGGCACAATCGGCATAGCATCCCCCGCATGTGGTCACCACGGCGCGACCGTCACGCTTCACAGCAGATGCCATCTCGATTACCCCCTTCATCAGCCAAACACAACAGGCCAACAGCCCGGCAACGGGCCCCAGACCCAAAAAGCCTCCCGCACGGCAACGCCCCGCGGGAGGCCCAACGTCAAACAGACGGTACCTTACGCCTCGGACTTCTTGGCGTAGATAAACCAGTAGCCGAGCGCGATCAGAACCGCGCCGCCCACGATGTTGCCCAGCGTGGCGGCGGATAGGTTAAACGCAATGCCCGCGACGTTGAGTGCATCGGCCCCGGCAACCTCGGCACCATAACCGCATGCATGCATCACGGCACCCATGGGCAAAAAGTACATGTTGGCAACGCAGTGCTCAAAACCGCAGGCAACAAAGGCTGCGATGGGCAGCAGAATGCCCACGACCTTATCGACCACGGTCTTGCCGGCAGTACCGATCCACACGGCCAGGCACACAAAGATGTTGCACAGGATGCCGCGGAAGAAAATCGTCACCCAGTCGATCGTCACCTTGCCGGCGGCGACGCTCACCATGGAGTTGGCGACCGCCTCGCCGTTGAGCTTATAGATGCCGGCCATGTACACCAAAAAGACGATGAACAGGGCACCGACAAAATTGCCGACCCACACGACGACCCAGGCCTTGAGCATCTGGGCCAGAGTGATCTTTTTGCTCTTGAGCGCGCAGACCATAAGCGAATTGCCGGTAAACAGCTCGGCGCCGCAAACCAGCACCAGCACCAGGCCCAGGCAAAAGCACAGGCCGCCCACGACGCGCTGGGCACCCCAGCCCAGCGTGCTGTCGCTCAAAAACACCGTAAAGAACAGGCCGCCGAAGGCGATAAACGCACCGGCGAACATTGCCAACAGAAAGGCCTTAGCGACCGGCAGGTTAGCCTTGGTCACGCCGGCGGTCTCGGTCTTGGCCTCGATCGCGGCGGGCGCCAGGCAATCGGGAGCGGGGTATTCTGCCTTGGAATCTGCCATGTCAATCACTTCTTTCCTAATCAGCAGGGACAAGCACTCCTATTGCTCTTGCCCCAAGCGGACAAAGTGGGAAAAGTCGTTGGCGGCCACGGCGTCGTACACGGCGTCGACGGCCTCAAAGACCTCCGGGGACATGGGGTTATAGAACTCCGTATCGCCCGGCTGAATCCCTATGAAGACGATATCTTCGCACGATTGCTCAATCTCTTCGATCAGAATCGACAAAGGGAGCGAATGCGTGGTGAACATCGACTTGCGGGCCACATCACGTTTGTCGAGCAGGCGAATGGCGCCGACGGGCAGCGCCATATCGGCGGCATCGACCAAAACCAAACGCGGCGGACGCTCACGCTTGACCTCGATGATGTCATCCTCGGGCGTCTGACCGCCATCGATGGTGTACCAGCCGGCAAGCGGCGCGTCCTCCATCTTTTTGGAGAGCACGGGGCCGGCGGCATCGTCAGCACGCAGCACGCTTCCCGCCGTGAGCACAATGCCCGCAAACGGGGCGCCGTTCACACGACCATCCACAACGCGACCCATTACTGCAACCTCCCCGTCAGATACACGCCCGACACATCGCGCACGCGTTCAATCAGATCGCGAAACTTCATTAAGAACGCGACCTGCTGGGCATGCAGGCCAAAGTCGTCATCGAACACCGAGATGCCGGCCTTGGCCGAACCGCGAAAACCGCGATCGTCGAGCAGCGTGTCGCAGGCCTCGAGCAGCGACGGCACCGCCGCCTTGTCGAGCTGGCACTCGCCAAAGGAGCGGATGGCCTCGAACTTGGTCTTGGCCTCCCCCTCCGGCAGCGCGTCGACGAGCGAATAGAACACGTTCACCGGCACCGACAGGCGCGGCTCAAAGCAGTCGAGCACGCCGGTGTGGTGGCCCACGGCGAGCGTGTAGTACAGCACGTCGCAGGCCTCCTGGGGAACGTCTTCCTCGGTCTCCACAAACTTACGCGTGAGCTCATAGAAGACCACCTGGTCGGGCGTACGGCCCAGGCAGGGGTCGGCGACGCCCTCGGCGGCCTCGTCGCTTGCGCGCGAGGCATCGCCAAAAGAGCCGCCGAGCATGCCGGGGCCCGCAAAGTAACCAGAGCGGTCCGTGAGCTCCATCTAGCGACCTCCGGCCAACACCAGATCCTGTAACGCCGAGTACACCTCAACGCGGCGAGGATCATCCTGCTTGTCGATGAGCAGCGCCATGGCGCCGCGGATATCGCCCTTGGGCGCGCCCTCGAGCGTATCCATAAACTCGTTGGCCAGGTCACGGCCGTAGCGGTAGCCGCTCATGGCGCGAGCCTCACGCTCGATGGCCACACGCAGCTTGTACGGCACGCCGGGGTGCAGGATATCGGCCTGCTCGCCGGCGGCCTCCACCGTGGTCTCGGCATGGAGCTTTTGGTCCAGCAGACCGAGCGCCATGGCAAAGCCGTAGACGGTCTGCGCGGGGCTGGGCGGGCAGCCGGGGATGTACACGTCGACCGGCAAGATCTTGTCCGTGCCGCCCCAGACGCAGTAGTTGTCGTAGAAGATGCCGCCGGTGCAGCCGCACGCGCCATAGGACACCACGATCTTGGGATCGGGTGCGGCCTCAAAGGCGCGCAGGGCCGGCATGCGCATGGCACGCGTCACAGCGCCGGTGTACAGCAGCACATCGGCGTGACGGGGCGAGGGCACGACCTTGATGCCAAAGCGCTCGACGTCGAAGACGGGCGTGATGGAACCGAAGATCTCGATCTCGCAGCCGTTGCAGCCGCCGCAGTCGACACGGTAGACGTACACCGAGCGCTTGATCTTCTTAAGAAGGGTCGCCTTGGCCTTCTCGATGCTCTCGTCGAGCTCGATCTTGGTCGGGCGGTACTGAAGCCGCTCGGGCAAAAGCGTGGGTTCGGCCATGGTTACTCCTCCTTCGTATCAAAATCCATGATGATGCCCTCGACCGGCGCCGGACCGGCGGGAATCTCGGGCGCATCGGGGTTGAGCTCGCGGTCGATATACTCCGGGTTCACGCCGTGGCCGCCCAGATACTCCATGCCGGGGCCCTGGGGCTCACCGGACGCAAGCGTCTCGTTGGCAGCCATGCCGTGCGCGTTGCCGGTCTTTACGGCCGAGGCGGCGCGCAGGGCGTCGAGCTCGCGCTTGCACTCCTGGCACATACCGACGGTACGGGCGGCCTGCTCGGCCTCCATGCCGCCGGCCTTTTGCAGCAGGCGCTTGGCGTAGTCGATCTCCTTGTGCGGGGCAAACGGCTTGCCGCAACGCGAGCAGTGCTCGAGCGTGTAGACGCTCTTGCTGGTGAGGTCGTCCTTGCTCATGACGGCCAGCTCAAACTCCTCGGTGAGCTTGATGGCCTCCATGGGGCAGGCTTCCTCGCAACGGCCGCAAAAGATGCAGCGGCCGTAGTCGATCGACCAGGTGATGGTATCGGCCGCAAGGTCGGTGTCCATGCGAATGGCATCGGCCGGGCACGCCACGCCGCAGGCACCGCAGGCGATGCAGAGCTCGGCGTTGTGCTCGGGCTTGCCGCGCATGTCCTTGTTGGTGGGAAACGGCGCAAACGGGTACTTGACCGTCGCGTCGCCGGCCTTGGCGTTAACCTTCCAAAGCTTCAGCATATTAGAGCGCCTCCTCATCGAGCGGAGCGGCCATGGTGCCCTCACCCGCAAGCGGCGACTTGTCGCGCCAGACGTTCTCGAACTGCTCCTTGTCGAGCACGTGGTCGCGCTTGGCGGCGACATCGGTCACCGTCACGCGGTCGGTGCAGGAGTAGCACGGATCGAGCGAGCCGACGATCAGCGCAGCGTCGCCCACGGTGTTGCCGCGGAACATGTAGCGCAGGACCGGCCAGTTGCTGTACGTGGCCGCCTTGGCGCGCCAGCGGTAGCACTTCTGATTGTTGCCGAGCATGGCCCAGTGCACGTCCTCGCCGCGCGGCGCCTCGGTGGCGCCGATGGCGTACTTGTGCGGGGTGTACTCCCAATCCGTGGTGAGGATGGGGCCCGACGGGCAGTTCTCGAGCATGGTCTCGATCATGTCGATCGAATCGTAGACCTCCTGGATGCGGACGGCGGTACGGCCGAAGGCATCGCAGGTGTCGGCCGT
>DBGBJN010000120.1:0-3957 GCA_048449885.1 Collinsella sp. | reverse complement strand
CTCAAACGACAGAAGACTCAGGTCGACGTGAATCGTGACGCCGAGTACGGCAGCAACACGATTCATGGTATCGCGCACGCGCCAGGCACCTGTTCCGCTTGCCAGCATAAGCATGCCGGTGCGGCAGATGATGGATGACTTATCGGTGAGTGGCGCATCGACGGCAAGCTCATCGCCTGCCGTCACGATCTGGTGCCAGTCAGTTTTCATATGGAGCGCGCCGGCACGAACGCCGTGGTGCATGGGGGCTCTCGAAAGCAGCGAGTCAAGGCGCGAAGGCTGTGGGGGCTCCGCTGATCCGACCTCGTCCTCGTCGGGCTCTTCATCAATAAGGTCGAAAGTATCGAGCGCCGCCGGCTCGCGACGGTCGATCAATTCCTCGTCCTCATCATCAAAGTAGTTGAACTGATCGAGCATGTCCTCTTCGATTGCACGCTCGCTCGCGTCGTCCATCCCGGTGCTCCCTTCCTGTCGACTAACCCCCATCCTAGGCAGCAACGGCTAAAGGAAACATAAAAGAGACGACTGTCATGCGAGCCATGTGCGCAATATCCGTTGGGTAGTCGTTTAAGAACGTCCCCAATGACTACATCGATGTATTGGCAACGTCAGCGAGCGGGCCGCATTTGAGACAAGGTGACGTGAAACGAAAGGGCGCTGACCTTCTGGTCGCGCCCTTGAAGTTGAACGTCAGATTGTCCAAATGCGGCCCGCGCAGCGTCGAGCAGTTACGGCGTTTGGTAAAACGCCGTAACTAACGTGCTCCGTACTGCTTGTAGTAGGCGTCGATGGCAGCCTTGAGTTCGTCATCAATGACGACCTTGCCGTCGATCTCGTGGTTGTAGAGGGTCTCGACGACCTCGGCCATGGAGACGATGCTCGCGACGGGGAAACCGTACTTGGCCTCGATCTCCTTCTGCGCGGTGGTCACACCGCCCTTGCCGACCTCCATGCGGTTGAGGGACACGATCAGGCCCTTGATCTCGACATCGGCAGCAGCCTTGACCTTGGGATAGGTCTCGTCGATGGACTTACCGCTGGTGGTGACGTCCTCGACCATGACCACACGGTCGCCGTCCTTGGGCTCATAACCCAGCAGGTTGCCCTTATCGGCACCGTGGTCCTTGGCCTCCTTGCGGTCGCAGCAGTACTTGACCTCCTTGCCGTACAGCTCATGGTAGGCAATGGCGGTCACGACGGCCAGCGGAATACCCTTGTAGGCCGGTCCAAACAGCACGTCAAAGTCGTCGCCAAAGTTATCGTGGATGGCCTGGGCGTAATACTCTCCCAGCTTCTTGAGCTGATAGCCCGTCACGTAAGCGCCGGCGTTCATAAAGAACGGGGACTGGCGGCCGCTCTTGAGCGTAAAGCTGCCGAACTTAAGGACGTCGGACTCGACCATAAACTTGATGAACTCTTGCTTGTAAGCCTCCATGCGGGCTCCTCTCGTAATCGCGTACGTGCCTTCCAGTTTAGCGCAGGCGAAGCGTAGATGCGGGCGCGCTTTGGGGCCACGGCATTCTGTAAAGGCTTTGTCAGGGGGAATGGTTTTCCGAACAATGGGGTTGACATGTCAAACCCCCTCATCAAGAATACGGGCGGATTAAAAAGGGGTACGAGATACCCAAAGCGCGCTGCGCTCAGCCTTTAGGAGGTGTGCCATGGAAGGCAGTCCTAGTCGAAAAACCTGCATGTCGCCCTCGGCACGCCGCGAGGACTCCGCACACGCATAAACGCCACCGGCAGATCGCCAAAACCACCGCAAAGGCGCGCTGCACCCTTTGTGGGCTCAAGAGCTTGACGTGAGCGACATCTAGGTTTTTTTGAAGCAAATACGACACGTACGCTAACTCCCCTCAACAAGGAGGACCCTATGCTGATGCTCAAAACCGTCACGGTACTCGAAGCCATCTCCAAGCGCCGCCGCACGGCGCGCCCTGCCGCTCATACCGGCCTGTCCAAGAACACCATATTCGCCGCCACCCATAGTGCCGAGGACGCCCTCGTACTGCTTGACGCCACGGCAAACGGCCTCACCGTCGAGCAGACAACTGAGCGCCTGAACGCCGTCGGCCCCAACACCATCGAGGCAACGACCAAAACGCTCGCCCGCCGCATCGCCGACGCGTTCATCGATCCCTTCGCCGGCATCCTCGCCGCGCTCGCACTGGTCTCTCTCTACATCGACGTGCTCGCCGTGCCCGAACCGCAGCGCGACCCCTCCACGGTCATCGTCATCGGCACTATGCTGCTGGTATCGGGCGGCATGAAGTTTATCCAGGAAGCCCGCAGCGGCAATGCGGCCGAGGCCCTCAAGGACCTGGTCTCCAACACTTGCACCGCCCTGCGCGACGGCGAGCGCATCGAGATCCCCTTCGACGAGCTCGTCCCCGGCGATGTAATCCGTCTCTCTGCCGGCGATATGGTGCCGGCAGATGCCCGCATCATCACCGCGCGCGACCTGTTTGTGATCGAGTCCGCACTCACCGGCGAGAGCGAGGCCGTCGAGAAGACCACCGCCGTCACCGTCGTCGAGGGCGCCGACGGCTCCGCACTGCCACTCTCTGCCTGCAAGAACATCGTCTTTACCGGCACCTCCGTGCAAAACGGCGCCGCCATGGCGCTTGTCGTTGCCACCGGCTCGGACACCTACCTGGGCGGCATCGCCAAGATGCTCAACGGGCGCGGCGAAAAGAGCGCGTTTGACCGCGGCGTCTCGAGCGTCTCCATGCTGCTGGTGCGCCTGATGCTCGTTATGGCGCCGGCCGTCTTTGCCATCAACGCCGCCACCAAGGGCAACGTCATCGACGCGCTGCTGTTCGCCACGAGCGTGGCCGTGGGCATCACGCCGCAGATGCTTCCCGTCATCGTGACCACGAGCCTGTCGCAGGGCGCCAAGGACCTCGCCCGTCGCCAGGTTATCGTCAAGGAGCTGCCGGCGATTCAAAACCTCGGAGCGATGGACGTCCTGTGCTGCGACAAGACCGGCACCCTCACCGAAGACCGCATCGTGCTCGAGCGCTACCTCAACACCGATGGCAACGAGGACGCGCGCGTGCTGCGCCATGCGTTTTTGAACAGCTTCTTCCAGACCGGCCTCAAAAATCTTATCGACCTGGCCGTAATCGACCGTGCCGATGTGACGCCCTCGACCGTCGTGCCCGATTCTATGCTGGGCCAGAGTCTGCGCGCCCGCTATACCAAGGTCGACGAGGTTCCCTTCGATTTCTCGCGCCGTCGCCTGAGCGTAGTTGTCGCCGACGCCCAAGGCAAAACCCAGATGGTTACCAAGGGCGCTGCCGAGGAAATGCTCGAGATCTGCTCCTTTGTCGAGATCGATGGCATCGCTCAGCCGCTCACCGACGAGAAGCTCGCCCAGATTCGCAAGCAGATCGTCGGACTTAACGCTGAGGGCCTACGCGTAATTGCCGTGGCGCAGAAGACCAATCCGCGCTGCGTGGGCGAGTTTGGCATCGCCGACGAGTGCGACATGGTGCTGATGGGCTTTTTGGCCTTCCTCGATCCGCCCAAAGCAAGTGCCGCGGGCGCCGTCGCCACCCTCGAGGCCAAGGGCGTGGCGGTCAAGGTCCTAACCGGCGACAACGACCGCGTCGCCGCCACCGTCTGCGAGCAGATTGGTATCGATGCGAGCAACGTCTTGCTCGGCTCCGAGATCGATGCGCTCGATGACGCCGAACTTGCCGAGCGCGCCGAGAAAACCCACCTCTTCGCCAAGCTCTCGCCGCTGCAGAAGGCGCGCCTGGTACGTGTCATGCGCGAGATGCTCGGCCACACCGTGGGCTTTATGGGCGACGGCATCAACGACGCCGCCGCCATGCGTGCGAGCGATTGCGGCATCTCGGTCGATTCGGCCGTCGATATTGCCAAGGAATCCGCCGATATCATCTTGCTTCAGAAGGACCTGGGCGTGCTCGAGCGCGGCATCATCGAAGGCCG
>DBGBJN010000119.1:0-5825 GCA_048449885.1 Collinsella sp. | reverse complement strand
CTCAAACGACAGAAGACTCAGGTCGACGTGAATCGTGACGCCGAGTACGGCAGCAACACGATTCATGGTATCGCGCACGCGCCAGGCACCTGTTCCGCTTGCCAGCATAAGCATGCCGGTGCGGCAGATGATGGATGACTTGTCGGTGAGCGGCGCATCGACGGCAAGCTCATCGCCTGCCGTCACGATCTGGTGCCAATCAGTTTTCATATGGAGCGCGCCGGCACGAACGCCGTGGTGCATGGGGGCTCTCGAAAGCAGCGAGTTAAGGCGCGAAGACTGTGGGAACTCCGTTGATTCGTCCTCAACCTCATCAGCCTCTTCATCGACCAGATCAAAAGAATCAAGCGGCGCTGGCTCGCGACGGTCGATCAGCTCCTCGTCCTCATCATCAAAGTAATTGAACTGATCGAGCATGTCCTCTTCGATTGAACGCTCGCTCGCGTCGTCCATATAGACGCTCCCTTCCTACCGACTAACCCCCATCCTAGGCAGCAACGGCTAAAGGAAACATAAAAGAGACGGCTGTCATGCATGGAAGGCGCAAACCCCCAATGCGTCGGTAGATCCCCAACGACTAGGACTGTCCCCAAGTGCCGGCAGAAAAGGAACGTCCCTAAGTGCCAACCAGGGCAACACCGCAGATAGAGGACGGACAGCGAAAGCCCGCCAGAGCGAGCAAGGTCCTTTTGGGGCGAGATGACACCATAGGTTGAGCATAAGTCAGCGAGCGGGCCGCATTTGTGACAAGGTGACGTGAAACGAAAGGGCGCTGACCTTCTGGTCGCGCCCTTGAAGTTGAACGTCAGATTGTCCAAATGCGGCCCGCGCAGCGTCGAGCCGTTACGCGGTTCGTAGAACCGCGTAACTAGTTAGTACATCTTTGCGCCGGCAGGGATGGAGGCGTCGAGCTGGATCAGGTTGAGGCGCTCCTCGCCCTCCTCCTCGTGGACAGCGCTGATCAGCATGCCGCAGCTGGGAATACCCATCATCTTGCGCGGAGGCAGGTTGGTAATGGCGAGCAAGGTCTTGCCGACCAGGTCCTCGGGCTCGTAATAAGCGTGAATACCGGAGAGGATGGTGCGGTCGGTACCGGTACCGTCGTCGAGCGTAAAGTTCAGCAGCTTCTTGGACTTCTTGACGGCCTCGCATGCCTTGACCTTCACAGCGCGGAAGTCGCTCTTGGAGAAGGTATCAAAGTCGACGAACTCCTCAAACAGCGGCTCAACGGCGATCTTGGAGTAATCGAGCGTGGGCTTAAGCGACGTAACGAACGGGCTCGCGGCGTTGCCGGCCTCGGCAGCCTTGGCGGCAGCGGCACCGGACTGGAAACCCTTCTCGGGCTTCATGTGCGGGAACAGCAGCACGTCGCGGATAGAAGCCTGGTTGGTGAGCAGCATGACCACGCGGTCGATACCAATGCCAATGCCGCCCGCGGGAGGCATACCGTACTCGAGGGCGCGCACGTAGTCCTCGTCGTACTCCATGGCCTCGTCGTCACCGCCGGCCTTCTCGGCCATCTGGGCGGCAAAGCGCTCGGCCTGGTCGACCGGGTCGTTGAGCTCGGAGAAAGCGTTGGCGTACTCGTGGCCGGCGATGACCAGCTCAAAGCGGTGGGTCAAACGCGGGTCGTCCTCAAAACGCTTGGCGAGCGGGCTGACCTCGATGGGGTAATCGCACACGAACGTCGGGTTAACGATGGTGTCCTCGCCCAGCTCATCGTAAATCTCGGCGATGATCTTGCCAGCAGTCCACTCGGGCTTGATCTCCAGGCCCTTCTCGCGCGCGGCGGCAGCAAGCTCCTCGACCGGCGTGTCGATGGTGACCTGCTTGCCGAGCACGTCGGAGACGATGTCGGTCATGGGACGGCTGGCCCACTCACCAGAAAGGTCGATGGTCTGGCCCTGGTACTCGATGACCTCGGGGTTGCCGATGGCCTTGTTGGCAGCCTTGATGACACCTTGGGCGAGTGCCTTCATGCCCTCGAGGTCGGAGAAGGCACGGTAGGCCTCCATCGTGGTGAACTCGGGGTTGTGGGTAAGGTCCATGCCCTCGTTACGGAAGATGCGGCCGATCTCGAACACGCGCTCAAAACCACCGACGATGCAGCGCTTGAGGTGCAGCTCGGTGGCAATACGCAGGTAGCACTCCTGATCGAGCGCGTTGAAGTGGGTAATGAACGGCTTGGCAGTAGCGCCGCCTTGGATGGTCTGCAGGATGGGGGTCTCGACCTCCATGTAGCCGTCGGACTCCATAAAGCGACGGAAGGTGGAGAGAATCTGCGAACGCTTACGGAAGGTCTCGCGAACGTCGTCGTTGGCGATCAGGTCGACATAGCGCTGGCGATAGCGGGTCTCCTTATCGGAAAGACCGTGGAACTTCTCGGGCAGCGGACGAACGGCCTTGGCAAGCAGGGTCGCGCTCTTAGGGGCAACGGAAAGCTGGCCACGCTGGGTGCGCACGACCACGCCGGTCACGCCCAGGATGTCGCCCAGGTCGAGGGCCTTGAGCGTACTCCAGGCAGCCTCGTCCATGTCGTTGATGCGGCAGAACAGCTGAATCTCGGCAGTCGCATCGCGCACGACGATGAACATGATCTTGCCCTGACCGCGCTTGGCGACCACACGGCCAGCGATCTTCACGACGTCCTCGGTGTCCTCGCCATCGGCAAGCTCGGCGTACTTAGCCTCGATATCGGCGACGTAGTCCTCAAGCTCAGAGTGCTCGGGATAGGGGTTCTGGCCCGCCTCGAACAGGGCGGCGCGCTTGGCCAGGCGGGTGGCGCGCTCGTCGTTGAGCGTCGATGCCTGATCGGCGGCGTTCTGGTTCTCTGCCATAAGTTAGCTCCTCAAACTAAAACGCTCCCCAGGATTCGGTCCCAGGGAGCGAAAACATACCTTTACGCGGGACCGTGGTCTAGCGTGCGATCTTGGCGATGGTGTAGACGCGAGTCTTGCCGGAAGGCGTAACGACCTCGACGGAATCACCCTCGCCGTGACCGATGATGGCGTGACCGACCGGAGACTCGTTGGAGATCTTGTGCTCGAGCGAGTTGGTCTCGGTGGTACCGACGAGCGTGACTTCCATGACCTCGCCGTTGGGATCAATCAGCGAAACGGTGGAACCGATGGAGACGGTCAGGTCGCCCGTGGTGGCAGCAACCTGAGCGTTGGCGAGGATGGCCTGGATCTCGGCAATACGAGCGGCGTTCTGGGCCTGCTTGTCCTTAGCGGCGTCGTACTCGGAGTTCTCCGAAAGGTCGCCGAACGCGCGGGCTTCCTTGATGTCCTCGACGATCTCCTTGGCGTAATCGCCCTCACGCCAAGCGAGCTCCTCGACGAGCTTCTGGCGGCCCTCAGCGGTCAGTACGATCTGGCTTGCGTCCATACGGATATCTCCCCAACTCTGATCAAACAATCAACTGTCAACAAAACGAAAAAGACCGGCTAGCCTGCGGGCAAGCCGGTCAGGTGCTCACCCCAAAGGGATGGGACTACTCTGCGTCCGCGTCGCTGTCCTCTGCCTGCTTCTTCTTGGCAGCAGCGAGCTTGGCCTCGAGCTCAGCGATCTCCTTGTCCTCCTCGGACTGCTCGACCAC
Source organism: Collinsella sp. (assembly GCA_048449885.1). Lineage (GTDB taxonomy): Bacteria > Actinomycetota > Coriobacteriia > Coriobacteriales > Coriobacteriaceae > Collinsella. Next base: position 2,227 of record DBGBJN010000119.1, on the reverse strand, counting down.
GACCTCCTCGGCCTGCTTGGTCTCGGCCTTATCGTCGCCCTCCATACCCTCGCGGATATTCTTGACGGTAGAGCCGAGGGACTTGCCGAGCTTCGGCAGGTTCTTGGGCCCGAAGATAATCAGGACAACGACGAGAATAATGATGAGCTCAGGAGCCCTCAGTCCAAACATGTAGACCTCCACAATACAGCGAGACAAGCTCGAATGAGTATACCGCGGGTATCGCGGTATCACAACACTAGCTAAAAAAAGGGACCGCAAGAAGCGGTCCCTCCTCATGCTCTGGTCGGGTTGACTGGATTTGAACCAGCGACCCCTGCGTCCCGAACGCAGTGCTCTACCAAACTGAGCCACAACCCGTTAGCTCGACTATAGTAACAAAGATTTTCGTCGTGTGCTAGAGAAATTTTTATTTCTTTGGCGCGTCGATTTGAACCGTGTTGGGAATAAGCTCAGTCGCGCAGGCCCACCAGCCATTTTGCTGGGCAGCATCGGCAAGCCTTTCGGCCGTGGCAGCGGTGTCGCAAATGGCAAACGAGCAGGCACCCGATCCGCACACATCTACAGCAACGGTTCCGTCCTGTTTACGCAGCCAGTCGAGGACCGTTTGAATCTGCGACTCCATCTGTGCGGAAATGACACCAAGGTTGTTATGGATGAGCGCATATGCCGTCTCAGCATCACCAGCACGCAAGGCAGAAGCTATCGCGCCGGGCTCGTCCGCAGGCACCGGGGCCTCGTCAAAACGTCGATAGGCTTCAATTGTCGAAACGCTTGCCTCGCGCGGCTTGACCAGCACGACGGGCGTCGCGGGCAGCGCGGGGTACTCAGTTGCCAGCGCGTCTCCCCCGCCTACGTAGAACGCAGGACTCGCGTGCAAAAAGAACGGGACGTCAGCACCAATGCCCCGCGCAATGTCGTCGAGCGCCGGGTCGGTGCGATCAATGCCCCAGAGCTCTGCCAAGGCGACAATGACCGCGGCCGCATCCGTCGAGGGGCCGCCCAAGCCGGCGCACAATGGAATGCGCTTCTCAATCGTCACGCAGATGTTTGCCTCGCGACCATAATGCTCGGCCATAGCAACCGCAGCCCGATACGCCGTATTCTTTTGCATGGGAAAATCTGATGCTGGAACCGTCTGGACGGTCAGCGCCTGCGACGGCGTGACCGTCACGGTATCGGAAAGACCGACGGCCGCCATCAGGGAATCGACCCTGTGGTAGCCGCGGTCATCGCGCTCGGTATGAACCCCCAGGTAGAGGTTAATCTTTGCCGGCGCGGAAAGAGTCAGGGACCGATCGGTCACCGTTAATGCTCCTCGAGCTGATTGCCGAGCGGGGTAAAGATGTGCTCGCCGCTCTCGGGGTCGAACAGCTCGACCTGACCGGTGAGCACATCGATATACTGGTAGGACTGACGCGACTTGCGGCCGCGACGCTCGTCGACCTCGACAATGAAGACGGCCGGGTGGACGCTCTTGATGGTGCCCGTGCGCTCGACGACGCGGGTACGGCCCATGTTGGCCTTAACCTTGACGCGATCGCCCACCATATCGGTCAGCTTCTCGTGGATGTCGTCGACGTGATTGACTTCCATCTCTTCCATGAACAGGGCCTCCAGAAGGTGCAATTCAAAAAGGGGATAATACCCCTAAGATAGACAAAACTCTAATACTATAGCACCCTGCTGCCGTCATACGCAAGTAGCTTAAAAAGCCCGGTCCCAAATTGACTACTTACAGACTATCGGTGTCCAAGACGATGGTGAACGGACCGTCGTTGACAAGATCGACTTTCATATCGGCGCCGAAGATGCCATGTGCTACTTGCTCGACGTCCTCGCGCACAAGCGTCAAGAAGTACTCGTAGAGCTCGTTGGCGACATCGGGGGCGCCGGCATCCGTAAACGACGGACGGCGGCCGTGGCGGCAGTCGGCAAACAGCGTGAACTGCGACACCACGAGCACCTCGCCGTCGACATCCGCCAGCGCCAAGTTGGTCTTGCCGTTCTCGTCCTCGTTGATACGCAGCCCGCGGAGCTTGCCCCACAGCTTGTCGGCTTCGGCGCGTGTGTCGCCGTGGCCCACGCCCAGCAGCACCAAGTAGCCGCGTCCAATACGGCCCACGCACTCGCCGTCGACTGTCACGCTGGCGTTGAGCACGCGCTGCACCACCGCACGCACGGTCTACTCCTCGCCCGTCAGCTTGGCGGACAGATGCTCGAGCGC
>DBGBJN010000118.1:0-1898 GCA_048449885.1 Collinsella sp. | reverse complement strand
AACATGCCGGGATAGCCGCGGTCGATAAGCGACAGCGAGTAGCGCGGGTCGACAAACAAGAAGTTGTAGAGCGCCACGGCGGCAGCCGAGCTCAGCAAGCAATACAGGCGACTCCAGGTAAAGAATGCGCACAGCTGAACGGCGAACACATAGACGATCATGATGCTCGGCGCGAGACCCGGATGGTCGAGCAGCGCGCCCACAATCGTCGCCGCGACCAGCAGCCCCACCGATACGCAGGCGTCATACAGAGGAGTGCGGCGCGTCAGCGTTGTGCGCCGCCACCAAAAGCTATCGGCAATATCGCCGTCCGTACGGACGTCCATCAGCGTCCCGCCCCTCTCTCAAAAACAAAAACCACCACAAAGGGGACAGGCACCCTTGTGGTGGTTTCCCCTTGTGGTGGTTCCAAGTGTAAAGCCTTTGCAACCTGCGGTCGTTAGACAAACAGCACGTGCGCGAGCAGTGCGCACACGCACGCCGCGACAAGCACCGTCACCACGATCGAAATCACGCGGTCGGCCATGTCCATGTTGGCCCGATTCGTAAAGAACCGATCTTCGGCAGCATCGGCGCGTACCTCACGCACCAGCTCGGTCGCAAGATCGCAACCGTCAAGCACCTTTGCATCCATGGTTTCCTCCCAGGACTCAATCCCCGTCAATACAAGCCCGCCCGTTCGCAGACAAACCTCGAGCGTCGACTACGGCCGCTCGTTGGGGGCCAAGCGCTGCATCTTATTCACGGCCTTGAACTTGGTGAACAGCGGCACGTACTCAAAGCTCACGTTGGAGTTCTCCAGGCCGTACCAGCGTGCAGGCGTGCCGGCGGCGCGGCGGATGATGTACTTGAGCGTGATGGCCGTACGCTCACTCGGCTCCACATCGCTTTCGGGCGCCAGAAGCTTACGAATCAGGACGAACTTGAACGTACCGATGTTGCCCGGATCCTTGTAGACCGAGTAGTCATGCGTCTGCGCCGGCAGCTCGCCGGTGGCAGCCAGGTCCTGAACGACCTGACGCAGATAGGCATTGACGCGCTGGTTAATCTTGTAGCCCAGGTACAGATGCACGCGGAACACGTAGTCGGTGCCGAACGTCTCGACCGAATAGGCAAAGGTATGCGGCTCGTCCATGGTCTCGACATTCACGAACCACCAGGCGCGAGCGCGTTTGGGATGCTTGTCCAAGATCGAGTAGACGATATCACGGTCGATGTAATCGGTATGGGTGTCCTTGGTCAGGTACACGACGTTGTCGCTCATGCGCTCGTAACGGTCGTCGTCACGCAGGCGCTTGAGCTGCGGCAGGTAGCTGCGCAGCGGCAGCAGCGTAAATTGGCGCTGCTCAACAGCCGTACCATTGTACCAGCACACCATAATGCCCATGATGAGCGCGGCCATGAGGATGGTGAAGTAGCCGCCGTGAAAGAACTTGGTGAGCGAGCTCACGAAGAAGAAGCCTTCGAGCAAAAGGAAGAAGGCCGCGAAGATCCACGGCGCGACCTTGAGCTTGCGCTCCTCGTGCAGGTAGAAGAAGAGCAGCAGCGTGGTGCACATCATAGTCAGCGTAATGGCAAGGCCGTAGGCGGCTTCCATATGCGCCGAGTTCTGGAACAGCAGCACCACGATGACGCAGCCGACAAGCATGACGTTGTTGACCATGGGGATGTAGAGCTGGCCCTTGGTCTCGGCAGGGTAGAAGACCTGCATGTGCGGCATAAGGTCCAGACGGCTGGCCTCGGACACCAGCGAGAATGCGCCGGTGATGAGCGCCTGCGAGGCAATGATGGCCGCGACGGTGGAAAGGCCGACGGCAAACGGGCGCAGGCCCGGGGCGAGCATCTGGTAGAACGGGTTGAGGTCGGCAATGCCCATGAGCTCGGGGTTGGCAGCGTTG
>DBGBJN010000117.1:0-6018 GCA_048449885.1 Collinsella sp. | reverse complement strand
CTTTCCGAGGCACTCAAGCAGCGTTCGAAGCGCAACAGAAGGGGTCGCCGCCGCTAAGGCGTTGACCCCCTAATGCAAACAACGGCGCTGCCCAGCTAGCTACAACTTGGGCTGCCGTCGACACTATTCTACCCACGAATGACATTTTGAACAATCGGCAATGCCGCTCCAAAAGCCAGGCGGGATGTGACAAAGGGACGCTCCCCCTGTCACATCCAAAATATTGCCTTTACGTGTTGATACACACGGTGTGCAATAATACTCGCACTGTGCAATAGCGCACAGGTTGAGTAACAAGGAGGACGCTTGTCCCAGCTCGAGAAATGCGATCGCCGGTCCCTTCGCTCGCAGCGTGCCCTTCGCCAGGCACTTGCCGGCGAGCTTGCCGAAAGCGGCGACCTTTCGCGCATTAACGTCGCGTCGCTCACCGAGCGCGCCGGCCTTACGCGCCGTACGTTCTATTCGCATTACCGCGATATCCCCGACTTTATCAATCAAATCGAGGACGGCTTGCTGGCCGAGATCCGTGAGCGCATTGAACTCATCACCGCAGCTCAACTGCCTGATCTTTATCACAACATCGATGAGCTCGAGCCGGCGCCCGGTTCGGTTGAGCTGCTGCGTTATCTTGCGGCCAACCGCGACTTAATCGGTGCGCTGCTGGGTCCGGGCGGCGACCAGGCCTTCATCAAAAAGATCATCGACACCGCCCGCGAGGCCGTGGTGCCGCGTGCGCAGACGGGCATTTTGGGCCTGGCGCTGGGCACGTTCTTTGACTACTACGTCACCTACGTCGTGAGTGCCGAGGTCGGCATGATTCAGCGCTGGTTTGAGCGTGGGCTCACCGAATCGCCCGAGGCCATGGCGCGCATTATGACGGTGCTCGCTTTTGTGCGCCCTGGTGACCTGTATGGCCAACCCATCGATATCAACGTGCCGGAATACGGCATGAAGCTATTGAATCTACAGCTCGAGGACGCGGCCGACACCGCCGCAGCCGTCGAGTCCAACAACTAAGAGGAGAGACAATGAGCAAACTCGTCGAGGGCATCAAGGACCGCATGGTCGCTGCCGCACGCGAGGCCGCGCCCGCCGTGGTGGACGCCGCGCAGAAGGCCGCGACCGCGGCTGCCGAGAAAGTTGCCGAGGCTGTCGCCGATGCCAAGAACGTGGCAGGGGAGACTTCCGTCGTCAGCGAGCCCGCCACCGCCGCTGAGCCCGTAGCCGCCGCCCAGGCCCCCGAAGGCGCGATCTTCAACCCCGAGGCCGCCCGCGGCAACCTGCACCTGGGCATCGACGTGGGCTCCACCACCGTTAAGCTCGCCGTGCTCAACGACGACAACCAGATTGTCTACGCCAAGTACCAGCGCCACCACACCGACGTCCGTGCTTGCGCCCGCGACCTGTTCGAGGGCGCTGCGACCGTGCTGCCGACGGCCCAGATGACCTGCGCCATTACCGGATCGGGCGGCTTGCTGCTGTCCCAGTGGCTCGACCTGGAGTTTGTCCAGGAGGTCATCGCCAGCAAGCGCGCCGTCGAGACCCTTATCCCCGCCACCGATGTCGCCATCGAGTTGGGCGGCGAGGACGCCAAGATCATCTACTTCGATAACGGCATCGAGCAGCGCATGAACGGCACCTGCGCCGGCGGTACGGGCGCCTTCATCGACCAGATGGCAACCCTGCTGCACACCGATGCCAGCGGCCTTAACGAGCTCGCGGCCAACGCCACCACCATCTATCCCATTGCCAGCCGCTGCGGCGTCTTTGCCAAGACCGACGTCCAGCCGCTGCTCAACGAGGGCGCCCGCCCCGAGGACGTGGCCGCCTCCATCTTCCAGGCCGTCGTGACCCAGACCATCTCGGGCCTGGCGTGCGGCCGTCCCATCCGCGGCAACGTCGCCTTCCTGGGCGGCCCGCTGCAGTATCTCTCCGAGCTGCGCCATCGCTTCTACCTCACGCTCAATCTGGACGAGGAACACCGTATCGTGCCCCAAAACGCTCACCTGTTTGTGGCGAGCGGCGCCGCCATGGCGCACGAGTCCAATAAACTCAGCACGTTCCCGCAGCTCATCGAGGCCATCGATGCCCTGGGTGACACACAGGGTGCCGAGGTCGAGCGTCTGGATCCGCTCTTTGCCACCGACGAGGACTTTGCCGAGTTCAAGGGCCGCCACGACACCGAGGTCGTCCCCAAGGGCAAGCTCGACGGCTACACCGGCCGCGTGTTCATTGGCATCGACGCCGGTTCCACCACCATGAAGGCCGCGCTCGTGGGCGAGGACGGCCAGCTGTTGCACACCTGGTACGGCAACAACAACGGCGACATCCTGGGCACGGCCAAGGTCATCATGGCCGATTTCTACAACCACATTCCCGCGGGCTGCACCATCGGCCACGTGACCACCACGGGCTACGGCGAGGCGCTGCTCATCGAGGCCCTCAAGGCCGACTCCGGCGAGATCGAGACCGTTGCGCACCTGCGCGGCGCCAAGGCATTCCTGCCCGGCGTCGAGTTTATTCTGGACATTGGCGGCCAGGATATGAAGTGCCTGCGCGTCAAGGACGGCGTTATCGAGCACATCATGCTCAACGAGGCCTGCTCGTCGGGCTGCGGTAGCTTTATCGAGAGCTTCGCCGTGTCTATGAACATGGACGTGCGCGCGTTCGCCGATGCCGCCATCCATGCCAAGGCCCCGGTCGACCTGGGCAGTCGCTGCACGGTCTTTATGAACTCGCGCGTCAAGCAGGCGCAAAAGGAAGGGGCCACGGTGGGCGACATCGCGGCCGGACTGTCCTATTCCGTCATCAAGAACGCTCTGTTCAAGGTCATTAAGCTGCGCGACCCCAAGGAGATCGGCAGCCAGGTAATCGTTCAGGGCGGCACCTTTATGTCCGACGCCACGTTGCGTGCGTTTGAGCAGCTCACCGGCGTGCACGCCGTGCGTCCCGACATCGCTGGCTGCATGGGTGCCTACGGCGCGGCCCTGCTCGCCCGCGATCGCGCCGGCGCCGACGGCACCTCGACCATCCTCTCGGCTGAGGATATCGCGCACCTCACCGTGACGCAAAAGCACGTCCGCTGCGGTCGCTGCTCCAACAACTGCCAGCTTACCGTCAACGACTTTGGCGGCGGCAGGCGCTTCATTACCGGTAACCGCTGCGAGAAGGGCGCCGGCCACAAAAAGCAGAAGACCGAGGCCCCCAACCTCTTCAAAAAGAAAAACGAGCTGCTCTTTAACCGTGAAGTGCTGAGCCCCGACGAGGCCCCGCGCGGCACCGTCGGCATCCCGCGCGCACTCAACATGTACGAGAACTACCCCTTCTGGCACGCGTTCTTTACGCGCTTGGGCTTTAGCGTGCAGCTGTCCGACCAGTCGAGCAAGAAGACCTACCAGGTGGGCATCGAGTCCATGCCGTCCGAGAGCGTGTGCTATCCGGCCAAGATGAGCCACGGCCACGTGATGAACCTCATCGACCGCGATGTCGACTTCATTTGGATGCCGTGCGTGCGCTGGGAGCGCAAGGAGGATCCGACCGCCGGTAACTGCTACAACTGCCCCATCGTCATGAGCTACCCCACGGCGTTGGCACTCAATATCGACGAGATTCGCGAGCAGAACATCGAGTTCCTGTACCCGTTTGTGCCCTATCACGACAAGACCGAGCTCAAGCGCCGTCTGTACCAGGTGCTCGCCGTTGACCGTGTGGCCGATGCGCAAGCCGGTCGCGGTCGCGTGCGCGGTCCCAAGATCACGCGCTCTGAGGTCGATGCCGCCGTCAACGCCGCCTACGAGGCCGACGCGCGTTTTCACGAGGACATCCAGACCATGGGCGAGGAGGCCCTTAAGTGGGTCGAGGACCACGGCGGCCACGGCATCGTACTCGCCGGCCGTCCTTACCACAACGACCCCGAGATCAACCACGCCCTTCCTGAGCTTATCTCGAGCTTTGGCTTTGCGGTCTTTACCGAGGATTCGCTCGCGCATCTGGTGAAGCCCGAGCGTCCGATTCGCGTCGTCGACCAGTGGATGTACCACAGCCGTCTGTACGCCGTTGCCCGTTTTGTGACGATGCGCAACGACCTGGACCTGATCCAGCTCAACTCTTTCGGCTGCGGCCTGGACGCTTTGACCACCGACCAGGTGCAGGAGATTCTGGAAGCCAGCGGCAAGATCTACACCGTGCTCAAGATCGACGAGGTGTCCAACCTGGGCGCCGCGCGCATCCGCATCCGCTCGCTCATGGCGGCGCTCAAGGACCAGGAGGCCGAGCGCTTGGCCGAGGCCACGGCCGCGGGCGAGGCCTACGAGCAGGGTGATGCTGCGCCGGTGGCGCCTTCCACGGATGCCCCCGCATTCGCGAGCCGTAAGTACACGTTCGAGGCACAGCGCGAGGGCGCCTCGACCGCGTGGCCCAAGGTGCCCTTTACCGAGCAGATGCGCGACGAGGGCTACACCATCCTGTGCCCGCAGATGGCACCGATTCACTTTGACCTGGTCAAAGAGGTGTTCCGCGGTGCCGGCTACAACCTGGAGCTGCTGCCCTCGACCGATCACGACGCCGTCGAGGCCGGCCTGCGCTACGTGAACAATGACATTTGCTATCCGTCGATCCTGGTAACGGGTCAGATTATGGAGGCCATCGAGAGCGGTCGGTACGACCTGTCCAAGACGGCCGTGGTTATCAGCCAGACCGGCGGCGGCTGCCGTGCCACCAACTACATCGCGCTCATCCGCAAGGCTCTGCGCGAGAGCGGCCACCCCGAGATCCCGGTGATCTCGCTTTCGGCCGTGGCGCTCGGCGAGGACAACCCCGGCTTTAAGATTACGCCGGCGTTGCTTAAGCAGGCAGTCTACGCGGTGCTCTTTGGCGACGTGATGATGCAGATGCTCTATCGCTGCCGTCCGTACGAGGCCACGTCCGGTGCTGCCAACGCACTCTACGAGGAGTACATGGCGCGCGCCCGCAAGCTGGCGCCTAAGTTCAACCGTCACAACTACACCAAGCTGTGCCGCGAGGCCATCCACGCGTTCGACACCATGCCGCTTGTGGGCGAGGGCACCAAGCCGCGCGTGGGCGTGGTCGGCGAGATCTTGGTCAAGTTCCACCCCACGGCTAACAACCATGTGGTCGACGTGATCGAGCGCGAGGGCTGCGAGGCCGTGGTGCCGGGCCTGCTCGACTTCTTCCTGTACTCCATGAGCAATGCCGAGCTGCAGAAGGACGAGCTGGGAAGCTCTGCCACTACGCGCGTGGGCATGCAAGCGCTTATTAAGCTCGTGGACTGGATGCGTACGCCGGTGGAGGAGATGCTCGAAAAGTCCAAGCGCTTTGAGGCGCCCGAGCGCATCGGCACCATGGCGGACAAGGCCCGCACGGTGCTTTCGGTGTGCAACAACATGGGCGAGGGTTGGTTGCTCACGGCCGAGATGCTCGACCTGATCGATCACGGTGCGCCCAACATCATCTGCACGCAGCCCTTTGCGTGCCTGCCTAACCACGTGGTGGGCAAGGCCGTGATCAAGGAGCTGCGCCGTCAGCACCCCGAGAGCAATATCGTCGCGGTGGACTACGACCCCGGCGCGTCCGAGGTCAACCAGCTCAACCGCATTAAGCTCATGATCAGCGTGGCGAAGGAGAACATGCGCGCCGGTAAGGGCTTTAAGCTCGAGAAGGTGGCGCCGCTCGCGATGGACGAGGTCACCGGCCAGATGCGTGCCCATGACGGCTGCGTGAGCTGCGGACCTGCCAGCGAGGAGGCCGTGGCATCGGTCGCCAAGCGTCTGGGGCGCGGCATTAAGAAGTAACTGGCCTGCTATGGGCTAGATGTGAGACAAACGGGTGGTAGCCGTGCCGGCTACCACCCGTTTTTGCTGGACATATGTTGCGTAAACGCCCCGACTATCACCCTTTGCGAACTCAGATTTCGGAAGTATGCGGCAAAATCTGAATAGACCGAGCACACCGAATATGTCCAAGCCCTGTACCTGCGGTTTTATTGGCGGAAAATCGGGG
>DBGBJN010000116.1:0-2676 GCA_048449885.1 Collinsella sp. | reverse complement strand
CTCGTCGAGTTGGGGCTCTACACGGCCGATGAAATTGCCGCCAACGGGGATGCCATTGTCCGCGATTGCCTCGCCAGCAAAAAGCTCTATCCGCTGGTGACGACCACCTGCGCGCCCACGCAGATCGAGGGTGGCAGCACCTGCGCCAACGTAATGCCGCAGGATATGTGGGCCAACATTAACTTCCGCATGCTCGAGGGTACGAGCGTGGTCGACGTTGTGGCGCGCTGCCGTGAGGCGGTTGCCGGGGCGGACCTTGCCGGTTGTGTCGAAGTGGAGCTGGGCCCCGGCAGCTCCGAGCCTTCGCCGTCTCCGCGTGTCGGTGGACCGGGGCTCGAGGCCGTTCGCGCCATCGCCGCCCGCTATTTCCGTGATCCAAAGGGGACGGAGGAAAACGGACCGAGTGCGACGGGCGGGGCTCCTGTCAGCATCGTCCCCTCGACCGTGATCGGCGCGACCGACGCTGCCAACTATCAGCGCATTTGCCCTGAGTGCATTCGTTTCTCGGCCTTTGTGGTCGACGATGACGAGTGCGACCGAGGCGTCCACGGCACCAACGAGCGCATTACCCGCCGAGTCTACCTTCAGGGTGTCCGCTTTTTCATCGCTCTGCTCCACACGCTCTAGAATCCAACAAAGGGACTGTCCCTTTGTCGGATTCCGTGCGGGTTATATGCAGGTTTGCCTGCGCACGCTATCATGTATGGGTTAGACCGCAACTATGTACCCCATACGCGAAGGGATGCGCATGTATCTGAGGATCGACATGTTCTAGCCGGGCTTACCCCCGCAGCGGCGCCCCGCGCCCCATCAATTCTGCCGATTTTCACCTTCACGCATATAAAGGAGTCCGTCATGCGCGACAAGCTCGAAAAGATCATCAAGGCCTACGAGGAGCTCGAGAAGAAGCTTTCCGACCCGGCCGTCGCCTCCGATATCAAGGAGTTCACGCGTCTCAACAAGGAATACGCGCACCAGTCCGACCTCATCGCCGCCTCGCGCGAGTACATCGGCGCGCTCGATGACATCGAGGCTGCCAAGGAAATGCTGCACGATACCACCGATGCCGATGAGAAGGAGATGCTCCAGATGGACATCTCCGAAAACGAGGCCAAGCTTCCCCAGCTCGAGGAAGACATCAAGTACATGCTCATCCCGAGCGACCCCAACGACGACAAGAACACCATCGTCGAGATCCGCTCCGCCGCCGGTGGCGACGAGGCGGCCATCTTCGCCGGCGACCTGTACAAGATGTATCAGCGCTTTTGCGAGTCGCGCGGCTGGAAGACTACCGTGCTCGACTCCAGCCCCAGCGAGGCCGGTGGCTTTAAGTCCATTGAGTTCAAGGTCGAGGGCGACCGCGTCTACTCCGTCATGAAGTACGAGTCCGGCGTGCACCGCGTCCAGCGCGTCCCCAAGACCGAGTCCCAGGGCCGCATTCAGACCTCCACGGCTACCGTCGCCGTGCTTCCCGAGGCCGAGGAGATCGACGTCCAGATCAACCAGTCCGACCTGCGCATCGACACCTACTGCGCCTCCGGCCCTGGCGGTCAGTGCGTTAACACCACCTACTCCGCCGTGCGCATTACCCACCTGCCCACCAACACCGTGGTGCAGTCGCAGGAGCAGCGCTCCCAGATCCAGAACCGCGAGGTCTGCATGCAGATGCTGCGTGCCCGTCTGTACGAGATGGAGCTCGAGAAGCAGCAGGCCGAGCTCGGTGCCGAGCGCCAGAGCCAGATCGGCCATGGCAACCGTTCCGAGAAGATCCGTACCTACAACCAGCCCCAGGACCGCGTGACCGATCACCGCATCGGCTTCAACTCCACCTACAACGGCGTCCTTCTGGGCGATCAGCTCGGCACCGTGATCGAGGCACTCGCCGCCGCCGAGCGAGCCGAGAAGCTGGCGCAGGCTGTGTAGGTTCCGCCGTTCTACCGAACGGCGGACCAGCCGACGCTGCGCGGGCCGCATTTGGACAATCTGACGTTCAACTTCAAGGGCGCGACCAGAAGGTCAGCGCCCTTTCGTTTCACGTCACCTTGTCTCAAATGCGACCCGCTCGCTGGCAGTGTCAAGACATCGGCGTTATCTTGGTTGGCACTTGAATGATCCCTTGGGGACGGAGGAAAACGGATCATTCTGCATCGATGCGGTGCCAGTGATCCGTTTTCCTCCGTCCCCTACGGATCATTTTGGGAAATTGCTATGTTGGTTTATTTGGGCTGACTTGGTAGCCTATGGGCCATTTACCTGCTTAAAGCGTCGGTCGATTACCAAAATAATGCTCGAAAAAGCGTCCGAGAAGTCGCGGGGCGATTTTTGATGGGTCGTGCGTCAAGCGATGTGGCAAGTTCTTGGTTAGATATTGGTCAGTTTTGGGGCAACCTTGCCAAAAGCTTGACGGATGCAGATTTAGACGTCGACGAATGAACACTTCGATTGCGATTCAAGCAAAATTCTGGGCTGATTCTCGATAATCGCTTCCAATCGTCCCTTGCCGCGTGCCGCCCTCGCGTACAATCTGCTCCGACATTCGCGCGCCGTCCGGCGCTTAAGAGGGGAGGGCCCCATGGCAAACGAGATTTGGACCATCAAGCGTTGTCTCGAGTGGACCAAGGAGTACCTGGCCGAGCGCGGCGAGGAGCACCCCCGTCTTTCTGCCGAGTGGCTGCT
>DBGBJN010000115.1:0-5578 GCA_048449885.1 Collinsella sp. | reverse complement strand
CGTCAGCACCAACTGAACCGCGATGAGTTTGCCGCCAACCCGCAGGGACGAAACGATCTCGTAGCCGGCCAGGCCAATGTTGACGAGGATGCCGAGCACGGCGAGCCATTTGCTCCCCCTGGAGTCGGGACGCACCGCGCGCACGAGCATAACGCCCGCGATGCTCGCCGTCAGCTCGAACGGCAGCTCGCCGGCGGCCTCGATAAAGCGACCGTACATGCTGCCGACGTTGAACAGCGCGCTCGAGATTTGATAATCAAAGAAGCTGCCCACGCCCAGACAAAGGCACAGGACGGCCGCGATAATGGCGACATCTTTCTTATAGATGTATCCGAACATGCTTTCCTTTCGATGGAACCAGATTGCCCAAATGGAGCGTTTGCAGCGTCGACCCGCTAGTCGTCGTCGCTCGCGCCCAGCTGTTGCAGCAGCATGAGCGCCGCGGCCACCGGGCCGGTGTCGTCGTTGGCGTCGAGACCGCGGCCCAAGCCGCTGCCCGCACCGGCGCCCGCCTTGTAGGGCACCGACAGTTTGCGGCTCTTGGGGAAGTTCACCGCGCCATAGCGGGTCTTAAGCTCAAAGGCCACCTTCTTGGGCACGTCGACGCCCAAAAACGTGATGCGTCCGCCGCTGAGCGTGACGCTCTCGAGCCCCAGGCGCTCGCCGCGAATACGGATGCGCGCGCGATTGAACAGGTTGAGTCCCGCCAACGGCAGCTCGCCATGCGCGGCCTCGGTCTCTTCCTGCACCTCGTCAATACTCTCCAGGTCCTCTGCAGCCGCGAGCTTGCGGTACACGAGCACGCGCTGGTCCACCGCCGGCAGGTACTCCTCGGACAAGAAGTAATCGGCCGGTAGGTTAATACCCACGCTCGCCGCCTCCACGCCGGCATCGTCGTCGCCGCGCGCCTCAGCCACCGCCTGGCCCAGCATCTGCGTAAACAGGTCAAAGCCCACGCTCGACAGGTTGCCGTGCTGCTCGGCGCCCATAAGCGAGCCGGCACCACGGATCTCCAGGTCGCGCATGGCGATGCGCATGCCGCTGCCCAGGTCCTGGAACTCGGAAAGTGCGGTCAGGCGCGCCGTCGCCTCCTCGGTGAGAGGCAGCTCGCCCGGGAACATAAAGTACGCGTAGGCCTGCGTGGCAGAGCGGCCCACACGGCCCTTGAGCTGGTAAAGCTGTGCTAGACCCAGGCGCTGCGAGTCCTCGATGATGAGCGTGTTGGCGGTCGCGTTGTCGATGCCGCTCTCCACGATGGTCGTGGCGATGAGTACATCGATCTTTTTGGTCGCGAACTCGATCATCACGTCCTCGACCTCGCGCGGGCTCATCTTGCCGTGCGCCACACCCACGCGCGCCTCGGGCGCGGCCTCGTGCACACGCGCCACGGCGTCGTCGATGGTCTTGACGCGGTTGGACACGTAGTACACCTGGCCGCCGCGACCCACCTCCAGGCGAATCGCCGCGCTCACCACATCGGGGTCGTACTCCCCCACGTGCACGATCACGGGGCGACGCCCGGTGGGCGGCGTGGTAATCAGGCTCATGTCGCGCACGCCGCTCGTGGCCATCTGCATAGTTCGCGGAATAGGCGTTGCCGAGAGCGTGAGCACGTCGATTTGCTCGCGCAGGTTCTTGAGCTGTTCCTTGTGCTGCACGCCAAAGCGCTGTTCCTCGTCGATGATCACCAGGCCCAGGTTCTTGGGGTTCACATCGGCCGAAAGCAGGCGGTGCGTGCCGATGAGCACATCGATCGTGCCCTCGGCAAATGCCTTGAGCGCGCGCTTCTGCTGCGCCGGCGTGCGGAAGCGGCTGAGCACCTCAACCTCGAGGCCAAACGGGGCAAAGCGCTCAAAGAACGTCTCGTAGTGTTGCTGGGCCAGAATGGTCGTGGGGCAGAGCACCATGACCTGGCGGCCGGAGTCCACGCACTTAAACGCTGCGCGCAGGGCAACCTCGGTCTTGCCGAAGCCCACGTCGCCGCACAGCAGGCGGTCCATGGGCTTGGGCGCCTCCATGTCGGCCTTAATGTCGGCGATGGCCTCCAGCTGGTCGCGCGTCTCGTCGTAGGGGAAGCTCTCCTCCATCTCGATCTGCTCGGGCGTGTCGGGCGGACAGGCGATACCGGTAATCGACGAGCGGCGCGTATACAGGTCGACCAGATCAAACGCCAGCTTTTTGGCGTTCTTGCGCGCCTTGTTGGTGGCACGCGTCCAGTCGGCGGTATTGAGCCTGGTCAGGCGCGGCTTGTCGCCGTCGGGGCCAACATAGCGCGTGATGCGGTCGACCTGCTCGAGCGGCACGTAGAGCTTGTCGCCGTCGGCATATTCCAGCAAAAAGTAGTCGCGTTCCTTGCCGCCCACTTCCTGGCGCGCGATCTCGCTAAAGAGCGCGATGCCGTGGGTAGCGTGCACCACGTAGTCGCCCGGTTTAAACGGAAACGTGATCTGCGTAATGTCCACCTTGCGGCGGCTGCGCGCGCGGTTGGCGTCCATGCGGGCGTTGAGGTCGGCGATCGAGAACACGGCCAGGTTGGCATCGGGCACCACCACGCCCTGCGGCAGGGCGGCATCGACAAAGGTCACGCGTCCGCGCGAGATGGTGGGCACGGCGGCACCGGCGGCTGCCTGGGCGGCACCCGCCTCGAGCGAGCGGGCGTTGAGCGCGTCGACCTTACGCTCGCGAATGGAAGCGTGGGCCTCCTGGCGTGCGGCACGGTCGGCAGAATCTGCCGCTGCCACGCGTACGCGCTCGCCAATGACGCCGGCATTTTCGGGCGCCGCGGTCAGCGATTCCTCAAAGGTAATGCCCTCGTCGCCAAAGGTGAGCTCCATCGACTCGCGCGCACCGCGGTCGGGAATGGCAAACACGCAGGCGTAGCGCTTGCCCACGACTTCCTGAATGCGCGTCATAAAACGGTTGTCCGAGCCTGCGATAGCAGGCTGCTCGATCTTGAGCTCCGCCGTCACCGCGCCGCCGGCACGGATCAGGCTCACGTAGTTCAGGCGCTGCTGGGCACCAAAATCGAGCTGCTGGGCACGTACATACAGGCCATCCAGCCGGTCAATCCCTGCCTCGCCAGCACGCGCCTCGATATCCTCGTAGGCACGCAGGCAATCGTCGAACAGCGAGCGCGGCTCGGACAGCACCACGAGCGCCTTGCCGCTCACGTGCGCCAGCGGGCTCACGGTCTGGCCGTACATTACCGGCAAAAAGCGGTCGAGCTCGGGTGTAACGATGCGCGCATCCACCATCTCGAGCAATGCGGCCAGCTTGCTGTCGTCCTGGCTGGCGCGGTAGAGCGCCACGTGCATGTTGTGAACGGCATCGTCGGTAAGCGCCAGCTCACGGCAGGGGAAGATCTCGATGCTGTCTTCGTTACCGATGGTCTGCCCCGTTGAGCTCACCATGCGACGGATGCGGTCGATCTCGTCGCCAAAGAACTCAATGCGCACGGGCGCTTTTTCCTGCGCGGGAAACACCTCGACGGTGTCGCCGTGCACGCGGAACAGACCGGGCGCGTCGGCGGCGCCGGCATTGGTGTAGCCCATGCCCACCAGGCGCTGCGGCACCTCATCAAAAGGAATCTCCTCGCCCACCGCAAAGGTCGTGGACTCCCAATAGCGGCTCTCGACCGGCGGCACGCAGCGCAGCAGCGCGCGGGCCGAGGCAACCATGATGCAGTTGTCCCCGCGCACGATGCGCCCCAGCGCCTCGCAGCGCTGCGCCACTACGGCGTCGTCGGGCGCCTGCTCGCGCCACGGATAGTCCTTACGCTCGGGAAAACGGCACACGTGCGCCAGGCCCACGTAGGCGGCAAGGCTGCGCGCGGCGCGATCGGCCGCATCCTCGCCACTCACAATGTAGACCGTCGGGCGCGGACGGCGCGCAAACTGGGCGGCCGCCATAAGCGTACGGCCCGACTGCGACACTGCCAGCGTCACGTCCTCGCCGGCATCGAGCCCGGCCTCGACGGTCTGCAGCGCCTCGGCAGTGTAGAGCTGCGCGGCTATACGGTGAATGAGCATGCTGTTCCTCCGGCATTGCAACGCCAAAAGCCCGCCGGGGCAAGCTCGGCGGGTCGTTCGTCAAATTCATTGCTTGTCATGGTAGCGCATGGAGAGGACTCCAGCTCAAGCGCATGCCCAGCCCCGCAACAAAAACGCCAGACGGGCAAGCCGCCTGGCGTTATCAGAGTGAGCTATACGCCGAGTCTAATCGTAGACGCCCATTTTAAGCAGTGTGAAGGTCGGAGCGCCGTCGCCCTGCGCGACGCGGACCGTGCAAGTCTCGGTACGGCCCATGGATGCGTCCGCTTGAATTGCGGCGATGAACTGGTTCTTTGGCAGGCCGTAAGTGCTCTCGGGGATGTCGGAAGGAAGTAACATGCCGCCAGCACTGTAGACCTCATAGGTGAGCTCGTAGATGTTGTCGCCAAGGTCAGTCGCGCCCGTAACGATGGCACACGGTGGGTTGTAATTTCCCTGGCCATATTCCTGTTTCAGATACAAGTACCCACCATGCGCTTCGGCCGAATCAGGAATCGCCTGCCCCTCCGGCGTTCTGTCATAAGTCATATCGGCATCGGAAAGCGTCAGACCCGTCAAGCGGTTGAGTTCCCTATTGATCACATCAGTCGCCACACGCTGGCTATTACCGTTGTCATAGTCGCCTTTCTCGATTCGATACGGCGCGTTGTCAATAAAATGGCACCAGATAAACTTAACCAGCTTGTATTTCTCGTCATCAGAAAGGCCGTCAGTCGAATCGAAGCCGCCCGTCTGATACCAGTCCCGATCGAAGTGCTCCTCCGTAAAGTTCGACAGGAACAGATTCGCGGCGGCATAGGTTGCCTGGTCATTGAGGTCGACCTTTACGCTGCTGCCCGTCTGCTCGGTCTCTTCCGGCTCTTCTTGCTCATCGGCAGGCTTCTCCTTGGCGCCTCCCTTGTCCTTGTGCTCGGCTGAACCCTCGTCGGACCCCAGTACCGTAATCTGCGATGAGTTGCCCTGCCCAAGCGGACCCAGCACGCCGGTCAGCGCCAGAGCGGCACCGCCGGCAACGAGCACGCCCACCACGCACATGCCGACAATCACCGCGCGCTTATGTGACTTCTTCTGCACGGGAGGCATCCCTGCCGCCGGCATCGATGCGGGCTCAGCAGGCGCGGCCGCCGGAGAGGCAGCGCCCATGCGCGCCCCGCAGTTCGTGCAAAAATCGGTTCCGTCGGGCATCTCGGAGCCACACTTGGTGCAAAACATATTCGGGCATCCCCTCACAACAAACGGCATCTGTCGCCATCATATTGAGCCCTCGCGGCTCAAATGTGTTGCACAACAATGACCTCAACCTTCGGACGCCGGCAAAGCGTGCCGGACCCTACCCCGTCACCCGTACGCTGGGGCAAAGGTCTGCCAGTGGGCACTCGTCGCACTTGGGTTTGCGGGCGTCGCAGATCTCGCGGCCAAAGGTAATCCACTGGTGGTTGACCGACTCCCAATACTCGTGCGGCAAAATCTTGAGCAGATCTTGCTCGGTCTTGAGCGGCTCCTTGGCATGCGTCTTGGGGCTCAACATC
>DBGBJN010000114.1:0-7015 GCA_048449885.1 Collinsella sp. | reverse complement strand
AACGCTTGCCAGTGCGGCTTCTGCTTGGTCCTTGGTCAGGCCGACAAGTTTGGGAACCTCAACCTTTTCGGAGGGCTTGGGGCCCTTGGAGATTACCAGGTTCACCTTGGTGCCCTTGGCCTTCTTGGTGTTGCCGTTGGGCGTCTGCTCGGCGACCTTGCCCTCGTCGACATCGTCGTTGTAGCTTTGGTCGATGGTGCCGACCTCGAGGCCGGCTTCCTTGATCAGCTCGACGGCAGTCTGCTGGTCCTTGCCCAGCACGTCGGGCACGGTGACCTGCTCGCCGCCAAAGAGTCCTGTGGCAAAGGCCACCACGATGCCGATGACGGCAACCGCTGCCACCACGGCGGCGATGATCTTGTTCTTGTTGGATTTGGGCTCTTCGACCTCGTAGGAGCCGGTGGAGCCCGAAACCGAGCTACGGGCGGTATTCTGGCCGCTCACGCCCGAGACGGGACGCACCATGGCTCGCGTCTGATCGGAAAGCTCGCGAGTCTTGGTGGCGCCCAGCTCGCCGGGGGCACCGATGATGCGCGTGGGCTCCGAGACGTTGACGGCTCGGCCCGACAGGTAGCTGTTGAGCACCTGACGCAGCTCGTCGGCGGTCTGGAAGCGGTTTGCGGGGTCCTTCTCCATGCACTTGAGGATGATGCGCTCAAGGTCGGCGTCGACACCGGAGTTGATCTGGCTCGGCGGAATAGGCAGCTCGTTGACCTGCTTGAGTGCGACCGAGATAGCATCGTCACCGTCAAAGGGAACGCGGCCGGTGGCGCACTCGTACATCACGACGCCCAGCGAGTAGATATCCGAGGTGGGGCCGAGGTCCTGACCACGGGTCTGCTCGGGGCTGACGTAGTGGGCGGTTCCCAGCACGTTGTTGTCTTGCGTGAGGTGGCTGTTCTTGGCGCGCGCGATGCCAAAGTCCATCACCTTGATGTTGCCGTCGGGCAGCACCATGATGTTCTGCGGCTTAATGTCGCGGTGGATGATCTCGTGCTTGTGGGCGACCGAAAGCGCGGAGCTGATCTGCGAGCCGATCTGGGCGACCTTCTTGGGGTCGAGGGCGCCGTGGCTCTTGATGCCGCTCTTAAGGTCGGTGCCGCGCAAGTACTCCATGACGATGTAATAGGTGTCGCCGTCCTTGCCCCAATCGTAGACGCCCACGATATAGGGGGAGGAGAGACCGGCTGCTGCCTGGGCCTCCTGCTTAAAGCGTGCGGCGAAGGTTGCGTCGCCAGCATACTGCGGCAGCATGATCTTGACGGCTACCGTGCGGTCGAGGACCTGGTCCTGTGCACGGTAGACGGTCGCCATGCCGCCTGTTCCCACCTTATCCTTGAGGAGGTATCTTCCCCCGAGGACCCTCTGTTCCATTCCTGCTCCTAACATAACTATTCGCTCAACGATGTGTGTAGTACCTGCGATGTGGCCGCTGGGGCCGTGTGGCGCGTTGCCGCTAACTCTTAGGCCGCGGCGCGCCTCGGGTGTCCGATTCGATCATGGGCATCACGCTCCCTGTGCGGCAAGCGCCGCGGTCAGGACGATACCGGCGATCTTGGCGGCCTTGACGTCATGCTTGTCGTAATCCTCCAAGGCCACCGAGATGGCGACCGTGGGTGAATCGTAAGGTGCAAAGCCAACGAACATCGAGTTGACGTTGGTGCCGCCGGTCTCGGCCGAACCGGTTTTGCCGGCGACCTTGACGCCCGGAATCTGGGCATCGGTACCGGTACCGGACTGGACAACCGCGAGCATAGCCTGCTTGACCTGGTCGGCCGTGGCGGAGCTGACGGCCTGACCCAGCGAGCGGGACTGCGTGGTCTTGACCACGGTTCCGTCCGGGGCGAGTACCTGGGCTACAAAGTACGGGTCCATGACCACGCCACTGTTAGCGATGGCGGCGGCAATCACGGCGTTTTGCATGACGGTGGTCTGCGGGCCGGGCGTGTGGTCCATGCCGACAGGCTGGCCGGCGCCGGCCCAGGCGGTCTCCCACTCGGTCATGAGCGACGGGTCGGCCATGATGGAGGCCGCGGAGGTCAGGTCCTGGCCGAGCTTTTGGCCGTAGCCAAAGGCGTTGGCAAACTGTACGAGCGTGTTTGCGCCAACTTCGTTTGCCACCTGGCCGAAGACGACGTTGGAGGACACGGCAAAGGCCTGCTGCAGGCTGATGGTGCCGTAGCTCTCGTTGGCATAGTTGGTGACCGGTGCGTTGCCGATATCCATGGAGCCGGGCGCCTGGTAGGTGCTGGTCAGGCTGGCGGTACCGGTCTCGAGTGCCGCGGAAAGCGTAACGACCTTAAACGTGGAGCCCGGCGTGTACAGCGCGTCCATGGCGCGATTGTACATGGAGCCGTCCTCGCCGCCGCCCGTCTGCAGCAGGGCATCGATGTTGGTGTTGTCGTAGGTGGGCGAGCTGGCACATGCGAGCACCGCGCCGGTACGCGGGTCGATGACCACTACAGCGCCCTTAAAGCCCTTGAGTGCCTGCTCGGCCGCCGTCTGGATACGCGAGTCGATGGTGAGCTTGGCGGTGTTGCCCGGCTGGGTCTGGCCCGCGAGCGACGCGATGGCATTGTTCCAGCTGGAGTAGTCCTTAGAACCGGTGAGCGTGTCGTTCATGACGCTCTCGATGGCGGTGGTGCCATACTGCTGGCTCACGTAGCCAACCACGTGCGCTGCCAGGTTACCGTTGGGGTAGGAGCGTACGTAGGTGCCGTCCTCCTGCTGCAGCGACTCGGCCAGCGTCACGCCGTCGGACGTGATGATGGAGCCGCGCTGGATGTACTTGGAGCGGGCGATGGTGTGGTTGTTGGTCGGCATGTCCTGATAGTCCTTGGCCTTAATGACCTGGACATAGGTGAGGTTGCCGATAAGGATGGCGAACAGCGCCGTAAAGGCGAGCACCGCGCGGGTTAGACGGTTGGCGAGTGCAACGCGGCCGAGCACACCGGATTCAGGCGTGTCGAGCAGGCGACGTCGCATGCGCGAGCCGACGGAATGGCTGCCGCTGCCGTAGGAAGACGAGGTGGCAAAGCGCGTGCCCGTCGAGGCGGCGGCAGATGCGACCTGATCATCGGTGATGGCGGCCATGGTGCCGGTGCCGGTAAGCTCGGCCTCGCGTCCGGTAGCCTCGTCACCGGCGCGCAGCAGGAGCGCGACGATGATAAAGCTCGCCAGCAGCGAGGAGCCGCCCTGGCTCATAAAGGGCAGAGTGACGCCGGTCAGCGGGATCAGGCGGGTGACGCCGCCCACGATCAAAAAGGCCTGGAAGCTGATGGCTGCCGTAAGACCGGTGGCGCTAAAGGCGGCGAGGTCGGATTTAGCGCGGGCAGCTGTGGTCAGGCCACGCACGGCAAAGAGCATAAACAGGATGAGCACGGCGCCGCCGCCCAAAAGGCCCATCTCCTCGCCGATAGCCGAGAAGATAAAGTCGGACTCGACGACAGGGATGTTGTTGGCCATCCCGTTGCCGATGCCAACGCCGACCAGGCCGCCGTCGGCAAGCGAGAAGAGCGACTGGACGATCTGGTAGCCCTGGCCCTGGGCGTCCTTAAACGGATCGACCCAAACCTGGAAACGCACCTGAACGTGCGACAGGAACTTGTAGGCGCCCACGGCTCCGACGGCTAAGAGCGCAAGGCCGATAACGACATACGAAAAGCGCCCCGTGGCAACGTAGAGCATCAGCAAGAAGATGGTGTAGAACAGCACGGCCGAACCCAGGTCGCGTTCGAAGACGACGACGAGCAGGCACACACCCCACACGGCAAACAGCGGCAGCAGCAGTCGCAGACGAGGGATCTTAAAGCCCAGGATCTTGCGGTTGGAGATGGAGAGCAGCTCGCGGTTCTCGGCTAGGTAGCCGGCCAGGAACAGGACGATAAAGACCTTGGCGAACTCGCCAGGCTGGATGGTAAAGCCCGCGATGCGAATCCACAGCTTGGAGCCCGAGATCGTGGTGCCGATAAAGATGGGCAGCATCAGCAGGATGATGCCGATAATGCCAAAGGTGTACTTGTAGCGCATGACCACGTCGAGGTTTTTGACCAGTGCAAGCGTTCCCACCATCAGGGCCACCGAGACAAACAGGATGATGAGCTGTGAGATGGCGAGAGCGGGGGCGAGACGCGTCACGAACGTGATGCCGATGCCCGAAAGTATAAATACGATGGGTAGGATGGCGGGGTCGGCGCCGGGCGCCAAGATGCGCACGGCGATATGTGCCGCGGCGAAGGCGGCAAAGAGGCCGATCGGCACGGCGAGCGTCTCAAAGGAGATGGCAGCGCCCGCGGTGAGGACGTACATCGCATACAGCAGGATGACGGGGAACGCCGAGGCGATGAGCAAGAGCAGCTCGGTGTTGCGGCGACTCATAAGCGGCACTCCCTTTCTAATTCTTATCGGAGGCTTCGGCCTCGGCGGACTGTTCGGCGGTTTTCTCGGAATCTGATTCGGAGGTCGATCCCTGATTGGTGTTGTCGCGAATCGTTTGCGCGTCGATCACCTGGCGGGTCTGCTCCTCGTCGATCTGGTGGCGGTACTTGGATATCGTGTCCTGCGCATCGTCGACACTTGTTTGCGGAATGCCCGCCTTGAGGCGGTTTTGCGTGTCTTCGGGCAGGTCGGACAGCTTGATGCTGGTTTCGCTTTCGAGCCAGTGGAGCTTGAGACCGAGTGGCTTGCCGGGCAGGCCGCGCCAGACGGCGACATTGCCCTGGTAGGTACCCAGGTAGTACGAGCCGGTGACACCCGTGTAGGCCCAGATGCCAGCTGCCAGCACAAAGACGAGGGCCAGGATGGCGGCGATAGTAACGTTGCGGCGACGCACGCGTTGCGCCTCGCGCATGACGCCATCGTCAACCAGGTCAACGACTACTACGGTCACGTTGTCGTGGCCGCCGGCGGCAAGCGCCGCGTCCACTAGGTTGTCGACGCAGATTTGCGCGGTTGAGGACTGCGTGGCGATGTTCTCGATATCGCTATCGGGAATCATGCTCGAGAGGCCGTCGGAGCACAGGATCAGGCGGTCGCCTTCCTCGATATGCAGAGTGAAGTGGTCGGCATACATGGCGGGGTCCGAGCCCAGCGCACGGGTGATGACCGAACGGTTGGGGTGGACGCGAGCCTCGTCTGCCGTGATCTCGCCGGCGTCCACGAGCTCCTCCACGTAGGAGTGGTCGCGGGTCACGCGGATGAGCGTGCCCTCGTGGAGCAGATAGGCGCGAGAGTCGCCCACGTGGGCGATGGCGAGCGTGTCGTTTTCGATGTAGGCGCAGGTGGCTGTGCAGCCCATGCCGGGCTTGCCCAGGCCGTTCAGGGCCGCCTCGATTACGGCGGCGTTGGCTGCCTCGACGGCTGCGGCCAGGCGTGCTGCGTCGGCGGACTGTGGGGCCGTCTTGGCAATAGTCTCGACGGCGATAGAAGAGGCTACCTCGCCCGCGGCGTGGCCGCCCATGCCGTCGCATACGCAAAAGAGCGGCGACTGCACTAGGTAGGAATCCTCATTGTGCGGGCGCACGCAGCCAACGTCGGAGCGGGCGCCCCACATGAGTTGCGTGGTGGTGCCGGCATCATAGGTCGAGTCGGTCTCGATGCGTTCCTCGGTCAGGGGCTCAAAGCTCATGGTCGAGCCGGGGTCTTTGAGTTTGGCCTCAACGGCGGCAACATCGATCTCGGCGGTGTCACCGGGAGAGACGGTGTCGGTCTCGGCGTTTGATTCGGAATCACCGGTGTCCGGGGAGTCAGGCTCCTCGGACACGCGGGCGGTCGACTCGTCGTCTTGCGGGCTGACGTCTATAGGCTCGGGCGCCGGCGTAGATGCGGGCGCAACCTCGGATGCCGGGGCTATGGGAAACGCCGGCGCGGCGGGCTCGGGTGCCGCAAACACCGCAGCGCTCTCGTTGATTGCCGCGGCGACGGGCTCTGCAAAGTGAGCCGGCGCCGGGGTTGCTTCGGGCGCTGTGGGCTGTTCCGCAGCATGTGCACCGATGGGCGCTGCTACGGTATCCTCTTCGTCCTCGTTATCGGCGAGATCCGAAATATCATGCGTTACATGCGAAAGAGGCAGGGAGAACACGGTGTCCTCGGGTTCCACGGGTGCGGAGCCCGCCGGAGCGGCGTGGGCCGGCACAGCTGTGGCGGCAGCCGGTGCCTCGGTCATAGTTGCGGACTTGTTCTCCTCGTCGATCATCGACGGTTCACCTTCATGACCACGTCGCCAATCTGGACTTCGTCGCCCTCGCGCAGCGTTGCGGGCTCCACGAGCTGGCGGCCGTTGACGAGCGTGCCGTTAAGCGAGTTGAGGTCCTCGATGATGAGTGCCGGGCCCTGCAGCGAAAAGCGCGCATGCGAGGCCGAGACGAACGGTTCGTTGATGCAGATGTCCGAAGATGGCGAGCGACCGACGATGACGGGGCCGAGCATGTCTACGTGGATGCCGCGGATACCGCGCGGACCCTTGTCCACATCGATCGTCCAGATAGCCGAGTCGCGGCGCTGCCCGCGCACAAGTCCCACGCCGGTCTTCATGACGGCGAACAAGAAGATATAGAGCAGGGCGACCAGGACGATGCGGCCTGCAAAAAGGACGATATCGATGTTCATAAGCGACTATCCCCTAAATTCAAAGGTACTCAGGCCAAACGTCAGCAGATCGCCGTTGCGCAGCGGGCAGCGCGTAATGCGGCGGTTGTTGACGAGCGTGCCGTTGGTGGAATTGAGGTCCTCGATCGACCAATCCGAGCCCGTAAAGGTGAGCTGGGCGTGGCGGCGCGACACGTTGGGGTCGCGCAGGGCAATGTCGGAAACTGAGCGCTCGCGACCGATGGTCACCTGTGCGGAGGTGATGCTATGGCTCTCGCCGCTTACGACGTCGACGAGCTGGGCGAGCGGGCGCTGCGGGGCGCGAGTGCTCGCCATGTTGGAGGCGATGCCGGCTGCGGCGCCTAGGCCCACGGCGGCACCGGTCGCGGCGGCTCCGCCCATGCCGGCAAGCGCGTCGCGCGAGACGGTC
>DBGBJN010000113.1:0-11430 GCA_048449885.1 Collinsella sp. | reverse complement strand
TTTTCACCCGCGAACGGTCTTTATACTAATTAGCAATATAAGCAACGTATAAGACGTTATAATGACCATAACGAAAAGGAGGAGGCAAGATGAATCAGATCATTCTCGCATCTCATGGCGGCCTGGCCGCAGGCGCCAAAGACACGCTCGAGATGGTTCTCGGCGACGTGTCGAACGTCCACGTCGTGTCGCTTGCTCGTGACGACAAGGAGCCCATCACCAATAAGGTTGAGGCTATGATCGCCACGTTCAACGCAGACGACACCGTCTATGTGCTGACCGATATGCTCGGCAGCTCGGTCAACAACAGCATGGTCGAGCTTTCCAAGAACGGCACGAAGTTCACGGTTGTCAGCGGTTTCAACATCCCGCTGGCGCTCACGCTCGCTATGAGCCCCGTCCCCGTCAAGGGCGCCGAGCTCGCGGCCCTCATCAACGAGGCCCGCAACGGTCTGACCAACCCCAACGCACCGGCCCAGCCCGCCGCGGCTCCCGCCAAGAAGGCCAAGGCGTCCCGTCACAGCTCCGGTCCCGCCAAGATCGTCCTCGCACGTCTTGACTACCGTCTGCTGCACGGCCAGGTCGTCTTTACCTGGACCACCAAGGTTCAGGCCGAGCGCATCATCGTCGTCGACAACGCTGCCGCCAACGATGACATCAAGAAGGGCGCTCTTAAGCTGGCCAAGCCCCAGGGCGTGCGCCTGAACGTCTTCACCGTCGAGCGTGCCCTCGCCAAGATGGACAAGCTCAACACCCTCGGCGAGCGCGTCATGTTCGTCTTTGGCAACACGGCCGAGATGCTGCAGTTCTGCCAGGGCTACAAGCTCGACGCCATCAACTTGGGCGCCACCGCCAACCACGACGGCGCCGATCAGGTCGGCGGCAAGGACAGCTCCGTCTTCCTCGACGCCACCCAGAAGGCCGACGTCAACCAGCTGCTCGATATGGGCATCAAGCTCTACGTCCAGCAGACCCCTACGTATCAGAGCGTCGACATCGACGCCAAGCTGTAATCAACCAGGCTTTTGCCTGACTGAAAGGAGAAGGGTATGAATACGTTCATCAGTGCGGTGCTCGTCGGCCTCGTCGGCGTGTTCTGCATGTGGGACTCCCGCCTGCTCGGTCGTCTTAACTTCGAGCAGCCCCTCGTTGGCGCTACGCTCGTCGGTCTGCTGCTGGGCGATGTGCCCACCGGCCTTGCCGTTGGTGCCGCCGTCGAGCTCGTGTCCATGGGCCTGGTGCAGGTCGGCGCAGCCGTTCCGCCCGATATGGTCCTGGGCGGCATCGTGGCCGCTGCCTTTGCGTGCCTGACCGATGCTTCCGCCGAGACCGCCATGACGATCGCCATCCCGGTCGCCGTCCTGGGTCAGCTCCTCGGCATCGTGTTCCGTTCCATCATCGCCGCCCTCACCCATGTGGCCGATAGCGCGATCGATAACGGAAAGTTCAAGACCGCCTACCGTATGCACATCTGCGCCGGCTCCGGTCTGTACGCCGTCATGTACTTCCTGCCGATCTTCCTCGCCGTCTTTGTTGGCACCGACCTGGTTCAGGCCATCGTCAACATGGTTCCCGAGTGGCTGTCCACTGGTCTGAACGTTTCGACCAAGATCATGACCGCCTACGGCTTGGCCCTGCTGCTCACCATGATGATCAAGAAGGGTATGACTCCGTTCCTGTTCATCGGTTTCCTGCTCGCCGCTTACCTCAACCTGTCCGTCATCGCGGTCGCTCTGATCGGTGTGTGCCTGGCTGTCGTCTTCATGGGCTTCAAGTTCAACGGTTCCCATGCAGCCGCCGGTGTCGATTCCGACTATGATCCGCTCGAAGACGACGAAGACTAAGGAGGAACACACTATGGCAACCGCAACCAAGGACGTGTCCCTGAACAAGAAGGTCAGCCAGTTCTTCTGGCGCTCCTGGGCCATCCAGGCCTCTTGGAACTACGAGCGTCAGATGAACATGGGCTTCCTCTACGGCATGGTTCCCACGCTCGACCGCCTCTATCCGGACGAGTCTGACCCCAAGCAGCTCGCTGCTAAGAAAGAGGCTTACCACCGTCACATGGCGTTCTACAACTGCACCCCGCAGACGAGCGCTTTCATCCTGGGCCTCTCCGCCTCCATGGAGGAGGAGTACGCCAAGGATCCCGAGAACTTCGATCCCGATTCGATCAACGCGGTCAAGACCTCCCTCATGGGTCCGCTTTCCGGCATCGGTGACTCCTTCTTCCAGGGCACCATCCGCGTTATCGCCTTTGGCCTGGGCGTTCAGCTGGCTCAGCAGGGCTCCATCATGGGCCCGATCCTGGCCATGCTCATCTCCATCGTCCCCTCTGTGCTGATCACCTGGTTCGCAGCCAAGATGGGCTATCAGGGCGGCCACGAGTACCTGAGCAAGCTTCAGGGCGGCGACCTCATGGAGAAGCTCATGTATGTCTGCGGCATCGTGGGTCTTATGTCCGTGGGCGGCATGATCGCCACGCTGATCGGCGCCACCACCCCGCTGCAGTTCGCTGACGGCACCGTCGTGATTCAGGACATCCTGGATGGCATGATGCCCCAGATGATTTCCCTTGGCCTCACTGGCCTTATGTACTGGCTCATCAAGAAGAACGTCAACACCGGTTGGCTTCTCGTGATCGCCATCGTGGGCGGCATCGCCCTCTCCGCGGCCGGCATCCTGGCCTAGTCGCGATCAAGCGTCTAATCGCTTTCCCCGGGGAGCCTGCCTGACATCCCATACCCCAGGCAGGCTTCCATCCCTAAATGTGTCAAAGGGACAGTTCCTTTGACACATCCTCAACGGGCCGGCGACTCGGTCCAAACCACGGTAACCCTGCGAGCGCTCGGCAATGTGGCGCCGCAAAAATCGAAAGGAATGTGTCAGATGTACGAGATCGACCTTAACCTCCCTAAGCAGATCGTCGCTGACGTCCTGTCCAACCACGAGATCCACAGCGTCGCCTTCGTCGGCTGCGGTGCTTCCATGTCCGACCTTTACCCCGCCAAGTACTTCCTGGCCAACAACACGGACAAGCTGAACGTTCAGATCTTCACCGCTAACGAGTTCAACTACGACACGCCTTCCTGGGTCAACGAGCACACCTTCGTGATCACCTGCTCCCTCGGTGGCTCCACGCCCGAGACCGTCGAGGCCAACAAGACCGCCAAGAAGCACAATTGCCCGGTCGTCTCCCTCACCAACAAGGCTGGCTCCGCCCTGACCGTCGACGCTGACTACGTCATCGTTCACGGCTTCCACGCCAACTACGCTGCCAAGTGCGAGAAGCCCGGCTATGCCATCGCTCTTGCTCTCGAGATCCTTCAGCAGACCGAGGGCTATGACCACTACGAGGACATGATCACCGGCCTCACCAACGTCTTCGAGCTCTGCGAGAACGCCGCTCAGCACTGCAAGAAGCTCGCCAAGAAGTTCGCCGAGGACTTCAAGGACGACAAGATGATCTACTTCATGGCTTCTGGTGCCTCCGAGAAGATGGCTTATTCTAACGCCGCCTTCCTGTTCACCGAGATGCAGTGGATCGACGCCGCCGCCTACAACACCGGCGAGTACTTCCACGGCCCGTTCGAGGTTTCCACCGAGGGTAAGCCCTACGTCTTCCTCATGTCCGATGGCGCCACCCGTCCGATGGACGCCCGCGCCCTCACCTTCCTTGAGCGCATGGGCGCCAAGGTCGCTCTGATCGACTCCAAGGACTACGGCCTGGCCGACGCCGTGCCCGCGAGCGTCGTCACCTACTTCAACCCGCTGCTGCACCTCGCCGTTATGCGCGAGTACGGCAACCAGATCGCCGAGGCCCGTCAGCACCCGCTGACCATGCGTCGCTACATGTGGAAGCTTTCCTACTAATCACAAGTAAGTAGACCTTACGGGTTGATTGAGAGGGGATGGGGTTTGCGCCCCGTCCCCTTTTTTGTTCTTGAGAGGAGATGCGTATGATCAAGGCAGTGCTGTTTGATATGGACGGCGTGCTGGTCGATACCGAGTGGTTCTACAACCGTCGTCGCGTGGCGTTTATGGAGGAGAAGGGCTTTCACTTTGACGAGATCCCCGATCTTTCGGGGTCTAACGAGCCCGCCATTTGGAAGTCGCTGGTACCTGACGATGTTGAGCTGCGCGAGCGCCTGCGCGTGGAGTACAAGCAGGTCTACAGCCCAGACCATCCCGTTCCGTATGCCGAGCTGCTCAACGAGCAGACGGAGCCGGTGATGCGCAAGCTGCACGAGCGCAGCGTGAAGTGCGCCATCGCAAGCTCGTCCTATCGCGAGCTCATTGACGAGCTGGTGGGGATTGCCGGTATCGCCGACGTGCTGGACTACACCATCAGCGGTCACGAGTGCAGTGCGTTTAAGCCCGACCCCGAGATCTACCTGCGTGCCATGGAGGCGCTGGGGGTGGAGCCTGCCGAATGCCTGGTTATCGAGGACTCGCCTTTGGGCATCGAGGCCGGCAAGCGCTCCGGCGCCCGCGTCCTGGCGCTGCGTCCGCACGAGGGCGTCAACCTAGATCAGTCCGCCGCCGACGTCGTCATCGACAGCCTGACCGACATTTTGGCCGCTTTGTAGTGTCAATCCGCCGCAAGAAGCACGGGTTCAAACGTTTTTTGCGGTGGACTGGCTCAATTTGGTTTCTATTTTGATCCGTTTGGCTTCGATTCGGGCTAAGTGAGTAGACTTTTTGGCGCAGGCCGAGCACAATGCATATCTTCCTTTGTAAAACCGCAGGTCACAGGGGCGGCGGTTTTGGGTGTGCTCGGCAGATCGTAAAAAGTCTACTCACTTGTAATTTGCGCCTTTGGTTGTGGGGGTTGCTGGTCCCGCTTTGGTTGTCGAGGGAGGGTGAATTGAAGCGCCCCCGCACGCTCCATGCTACAATCGCCGACATGCCTCACAACTAGATTTGCCTTCGAAAGGAGCCCGCGTGGCGAACGCCATCGATCAGCTCACGGACCGCGTGCTCATGCTCGGCCGCCTTACCATCGTCCGCCGCGCTATTACCGCCGTGGCGGTCACAATTTCCGCCGTTCTCCAGACATTCCTGATCCAGGCGTTCATTCAACCCGCCGACCTGCTTCCGAGCGGCCTCACCGGCGTCGCGGTCCTGCTCGATCGCGTTACCTCGCTCGGCGGCGTTCACATCGACATCTCGCTCGGTATGCTTGCGCTCAACATCCCCGTGGCGCTCCTATGTTGGAGCGGCATTAGCAAGCGCTTCGTCATCTTCTCGATGATGCAGGTCGTGCTCTCATCGCTGTTCCTCAACGTCTTTCACTTCGCTCCGTTTTTGGGCGACAAGATCATGCTCATCATTTTTGGCGGCGTGGTCTCGGGTCTGGGTGCTGCCATCGCGCTTAAGTCCGGCGCATCCACCGGCGGTACCGACTTTATCGCGCTGTGGGTTTCCAACCACACGGGCAAGACCATCTGGGGCGTCATCTTTGGTTTCAACTGCTTTATCCTGGCGATCTTTGGCTTTATGTTTGGCTGGGACAAGGCGGCGTACTCCATCGTGTTCCAGTTTATTTCGACCAAGACCATCGACAGCTTCTATCGTCGCTACGACCGCGTGACGCTGCAGATCACGACGCGCAAGGCGGACGAGGTCATGACCGCCTATGTTGACCATTTTCAGCACGGCATTAGCTGCGCCGAGGTCATTGGCGGATACAGCCGCGAGAAGATGTACCTGCTGCACGCCGTTGTATCGACCTATGAGAGCCAGGACATTATCAAGCTGGTGTGCGACATTGATCCCGGCGCCGTGATCAATGTGTTCCACACGCTCAACTTTGTGGGCGGCTGGTGGGGCGGTCATGTCGACGAGCCCATGCCCACGGCCGTTCCCGATCCCGACAAGCCCGCACGCATGGCCAGCAGGCAGGCGCGCCTCAGCGAGCAGGACAGCCTGCAGCAGGACGACGGCAAGTAGGGTTTTGGCATTTTGCCGGCCTGGCGCAATCCTGTCCGCTTGAGCCTCCCGAAAGCCTCGCTGCTTTCGGGAGGCTCTCGTTTGCCCAGATAAAACCTACCAAAATGAAGCTGTCGCTTTTTGGGAGGGAGGGGGTATCGTTTTATCAATATGAGGTAACATGAAACTAGACGTTATATACGTATTAGTTATTTCAATATTTCGATAAGAGTGATTAGATATGCCTGCGCCCAAAAATGCACCGCTTTACCAGCAGATTTACGACGAAATCAAGGATGCGATCGAGAAAGGTGTTTATGCACCCAAGGAGCGTATCCCGTCCGAGCTTGAGCTAGCCGAGCAGTACGACGTGAGCCGCATTACGGTGCGTCGCGCCGTCGAGGAGCTATGCTCCGATGGCTACTTGGTTAAGCAGCAGGGCCGCGGCACCTTTGTTTCCACGCCGCACATCAACCGCCAGTTCCACGCTTCGACGCTGCAGACGTTTACCGCGCTGTGTGCCGATAATGGCATGAAGGCGGGCGCGCATGTGGTCGATCGCCAGATTGTGCCGGCACGTCAAAACGAGATGGAGTTCTTTGGCCTGCAGAAGGACGCGCTGCTGCTGCACATCAAGCGCGTGCGTACGGCCGACGGCGAGCCCATTTTTGAGGAGAACATCTTTGTGCCGTTTGACGCCTACCGTGAGCTGTTGACGGCCGATCTTGAGGACAAGTCGATTTTTTCCGAGGTCGAGCGTGTTGGCGGAACGCCGATTGTCTCGGTTGGCTACCGCACGGTCGAGGCCGTTCGTGCCAATACCGAGCAGGCGGCCGAGCTGGGCATCGCTCCGCACGATCCACTGCTCAACCTGCGTGCCGGCTTTATCGGCCCCAATGGCGAGCCGGTCCTGATGGGTAAGCAGTACTACGTGGGATCGCGCTACGTTATGGTGATGTAAGTTACGCGGTTTTACCAAACCGCGTAACGGGCCGACGCTGCAAGCCCGCCAGAGCGGCAATCTGCCTTTCAACTTCGGCGGCATGACCAGAAGGTCAATGCCGCCTCGTTTCAAGGCACCTTGCTCGCTCTGGCGGGCTTTCGCTGACATTGCCAAAACATCGGCGTTGCCGGGCCGGCACTTGGGGACGTTCCTTTTCAAACATCGGCGTTGCTGGGCCGGCACTTGGGGACGTTCCTTTTGTGCCGGCACCTGGGGACACTCCTTAGTCATTGGGGACGTTCTTAAACGACTGGTCATTCAAGAACGTCCCCAATGACTACCCAATGACTACCTGCAGAATGAGCGTGGCTGACAGCCGTGCGGCACCGGTCCGCGTGGCGGCGTATAATCGGCGGCAGATGACTTGGACGTTAGGAAACCATGACCGATAGCATGCAGCAGATGGCGCTCGACACGCTCGGCGCCTATTTTGGCTACACCTCGTTTCGCCCGGGACAGGACCGCATGGTCGATGCGATCCTTGCCGGTCGCGATGCGCTGGGTGTTATGCCCACGGGCGCCGGCAAGTCCATTTGCTACCAGGTGCCCGCGCTCATGCTGCCCGGCATCACCTTTGTGGTGAGTCCGCTGCTGTCGCTTATGGAGGACCAGACCCGTGCGTTGCTCGCGGCGGGTGCGCGACCCAGCTATCTCAACTCCGGCCTTACTCCGGCCCAGCAAAACACCGTCCTCAAGCGGGCGCGCGAGGGCCGCTACCAGCTTATGTACGTGGCGCCCGAGCGTCTGCTCGAGCCGCGCTTTTTAGCCTTTGCGCAGGAGGCCGCGGCGGACGGCGGCATTGGCGTGCCGCTCGTGGCCATTGACGAGGCCCACTGCGTAAGCCAATGGGGCCAGGATTTCCGCCCCGCCTACCTGCAGATTCGCGAGTTCATCGATTCCCTGCCGCAGCGTCCCATCGTGGCGGCCTTTACCGCTACGGCGACCGAGCGCGTGCGTGCGGACATTCAGCAGATGCTCGGCCTGCAAAACCCCGCGACGGTGGTGACGGGCTTCGATCGTAAGAACCTCTACTTTGGTTGCGAGGAGATGGGCGACAAGGCCAAGGCCGCGTGGGTGCGTGACTATGTGATTGCGCATTCGAGCGAGAGCGGTATCGTGTACTGCTCGACCCGCAAGACGGTCGATGCGCTGGCAGGTGAGCTTGCCGAGGCGCTGGGCCCCAGCGGCATTCGCGTGGGCCGCTACCATGCCGGCATGGGCAACGACGCCCGTCGTCAAAGCCAGCGCGCCTTTATCGACGACGATATCCAGGTGATGGTTGCCACCAACGCCTTTGGCATGGGCATCGACAAGCCCAACGTGCGCTACGTGATCCATAACAACGTGCCCGAGAGCATCGAGGCTTACTACCAGGAGGCGGGCCGCGCCGGCCGAGACGGCGATCCGGCCAGCTGCCATTTGCTGTGGAACGGTAACGATTTTCGCATGCGCCGCTTTTTGATCGACCGAGGCGATGCGGCCGACGAGGCACTCGGCGACGAACAGCGCGCATGGGCGCTCCAGAACCGCTACCGCCTGCTCAGCCAGATGGAGGGCTACTGCAATACCACCGGCTGTCTGCGCGAATACATGCTGCGCTACTTTGGCGACGAGGCCGCGGCCGAGCATGCCGCGGCTGGTGCGGGCGCCACCGCCACGGACGACGCCGAGGGCTGCGGCAATTGCAGCAACTGCCTCACGCAGTTCGAGGTCGAGGACGTCACCGATATGGCCCGCGCTACCGTGCGCTATGTAGCCACGCGCCCCATGCGCTTTGGCAAGTCGCTGATCGCCGACGTGCTCCACGGCGGCAACACCGAGCGCATTCGCCAGATGAACCTTGACCAGGACCGTGGCTATGGTGAGCTGTCGAGCGAATCGGTCGGGCGCATCAAGGACATCATCGGCCAGCTGTGCGGTCGCGGCTACCTGGCCACCTCGCAGGGGCAGTACCCGGTCGTGGGGCTGGGCCCGCGTGCCACCGAGGTCGAGGACGAGGCGTTCGCCTTTACCATTAAGCGTCGCGCGTCCAAACGCAAGGCCTCGACCCGCGCCCGCCGCGCGGTGGATCTGCTGCGCGAGGAAGCCGAGCTGGATCAGCGCCCGCGCGTGGGCGACGATGCCGAGCTGTTCGAGCGCCTGCGTGCCCTGCGCAAGGAAATCTCGACGGAGCTGGAGATGGCGCCGTACATGGTCTTTTCCGACAAGGCCCTGCGCGGCCTGTGCCGCCTGCGCCCGCAGACACGCGACGAGCTGATCCAGGTCAACGGCATCGGCGAGAAAAAGGCCGACGCCTTTGGTGAGCAGTTTATGGCGGCGATTGAAGAATTTGAGTCCGAGCATGCGCGGGATGGAGCGTAACGATGGTAGCCGATAACAAGACCGAACGTTCCGAGCACGCCGAGGTGTCCGCCGTGCCGCTGTACCAGCAGGTCATGGACGACCTAAAGGGCGAGATCGCGCGCGGCGTGTACCCAGCCGGCTCGCGCATCCCTGCCGAGATGGAGCTCGCGAAGTCCTACGGCGTGGGGCGCATCACCGTGCGCCGTGCCATCGAGGAGCTGTCACGCGCGGGGTATCTCAACCGCCAGCAGGGGAGGGGTACCTTTGTGTGCGCTCCCAAGCTCAAGCGCAAGATTCGCCAGAAGGGTGACGTCCAAAGCTTTACTGAGGGTTGTGCTGCCAACGACATGGTGCCGGGCGCGCGTCTGGTGTCGCGCACGGTGGTTGCGGCGACGCGCGAGGACGCGGC
The DNA here is from genome assembly GCA_048449885.1 of Collinsella sp. GTDB lineage: Bacteria > Actinomycetota > Coriobacteriia > Coriobacteriales > Coriobacteriaceae > Collinsella. The sequence goes on along the minus strand of DBGBJN010000113.1, from coordinate 1,744 downwards.
GTTCTTTGGCGTGGAGCCCGGCTGCGAGCTTATCGTGGTCGAGCGCGTGCGCACGGCCGATGGCATCCCCGTCATGCTCGAGAACAACGCCTTTGTGCTGGCCGACCATCCCTACCTGCAGACGCTGGCCGACGAGGACCTCACCGATAACTCGATCTTTGCGCTCGTTGCCGAGCATTCGGGTCGCGCGCCGCTCAAGTCCGACCCCTGCACCGTGGAGATTGCGCTTGCCGATGCTCAGGCGGCCCCGCTGCTGGAGGTGCCGGTCGGCGAGCCGCTCTTCTATATGGAGGCTTACTTTACCGATGAGGACGAGCGGCCCTTGCTGCTCGGACGCCAAAAGATCGTGGGCTCGCGCTACGTCTTCGACATCTAACGTCCACAGATAGAACAACATAGAACAAATTTGCCGAGATAACTTCACGGGCGTTGTTGCACGTGTTATAAATAGGACAACATAGAACGACAGCAGGTACGAGCTGCCGTCGCTCAAAACCGCCGCACAAGGAGGAACATCAGGATGAACGCACACGATCTGATTCAGGAAATCATCGAGCGCAAGGGCAAGATTGAGAACGTCTTTTGGATCGCCTGCGGCGGTTCGATGATCGACCTGATGCCGGCTAACGAACTGCTCAAGCGCGAGGCCACCACGTTTACCTCGACAGTCTACACGGCACGCGAGTTTTGCCTGATGGCTCCCAAGAGTCTTGGCGAGAAGTCGCTCGTCATCGCCTGCAGCCACAGCGGCAACACGCAGGAGGTCGTCGACGGCTGCGAGATGGCGCTGGCCGCCGGTGCCGAGGTCGTCGCCATGACCGACTGCGAGGGCTCCAAGATCGACAACGGCAAGTGGACCACCTGGGTCTACCCCTGGGGCGAGGGCGTGCCGCAGGCCGAGGTGCCGCAGGGCATCGGCGCTCTGATCGCTGCCGAGCTGCTCGACCAGCAGGAGGGTTACGAGGCGCTTGCCGACATGTACGAGGGCCTCAAGAAGATGGATGCGCTGCTGCCCGCCGCCCGCGAGAAGGTCAACGCCGAGCTGGGCGCCCGCTTTGCCGAGCTCTGCCAGCAGCACAAGTTCTTCTATATCCTGGGCTCTGGCCCCAACTTTAGCCAGACCTACGCCATGGCCATCTGCTCGCTCATGGAGATGCAGTGGCAGCACTGCTGCTACATCCACTCCGGCGAGTACTTCCACGGCCCGTTCGAAGCCACCGAGCCCGGCGTGTTCTACTTTGTGCAGCTTGGCGCGGGCGAGTGCCGCCCCATGGAGGAGCGCGCTCTTGCGTTCCTCAACACGCACACCGACACGATCATGGTGCTCGACGCGCTCGAGTACGGCGTGGGCGAGGTACCTGCCAGCGTGCGTTCGTACCTGGAGCCGATCTTCTTCTACAACATGAGCTGCGAGCTGCGCGCCGCCCGCGGCAAGGTCTTCGACCACAGCCCCGAGGTTCGTCGCTACATGGGCGTCGAGCAGTACTAGGTAACGGGAAAAGTATTCACCTTCGATTCGCAGGGGCACTGCGTGAGTCAAAAAAGCGGGCCGCGCCGGTGGGTTTCCGGCGCGGCCCGCTTAGTATCGCACTTAGATTCGCAAGGTTGCGGCAGCCAGCGGCCTACTTTGCGTCGTAGGCCTCGGCGTCCCACCAGTCGAGCTGGGCGATGTTGTCGCGAATGTGCTGGCAGCTCTTGTGGAAGCCCTCGAGCTCGTACTCGGACAGGTCCAGCGTGTAGACCT
>DBGBJN010000112.1:0-2050 GCA_048449885.1 Collinsella sp. | reverse complement strand
TCGAGAGGAGAACATCATGGCTGAGGAGAAGAAGACGTATAAGTTTGTGTGCACCGTTTGCGGTTACGAGGTTGAGGTCGACACGCCCGAGCTGCCCGAGGATTACGTGTGCCCGGTGTGCGGCGTTGGTCCCGATGAGTTCGAGCTTGTCGAGGAGTAGCTCGTAGACACACGGCGATTAGCCATACAGAGCTCTGTCCAAGGGCCCCGGTCGAATTCTCGGCCGGGACCCTTTTGATTTATCTGACGGTTTAAAACGGCCTTACGTGTTACAGATTGAGATGTTATATCTGGACAGCCACGCCATCCCAATTACATCCCCGTTAGCAGCACGATGTCGAGAATCGTCACGATGACGCCGATCCCTACGAGCAACGCGTTGAGCGGGCGCGAGTTGGCGTATTTGCCCATAACGCGGGGCGAACTGGTGAGTCGTATGAGCACAAAGACCGTAATCGGCAACTGAAGCGACAGCAGCGCCTGACTCCAGATGAGACCCTCAAAAGGATTCGGGACGATCAGGCACGCCGCCACTGCGCCGACGAAACAGACCGCCACTCCAATCGATGAGTACTGGTCGTGGATGTCGTATTCCTCGTCGAACATGCCCGCGGTGATGGTGCCCGCCGCCATGCCCGCCGTCACACTACTCGATATGCCCGCAAACAGCAGCGCCACCGCAAAGATGGTCGAACTTGCCGGGCCCAGAATGGGGGAGAGCGTGTCCGCTGCGACGGCGAGGTCGTCTACGACAATGCCGTGCGCAAAGAAGGTCGTTGCGGCCAGGATGACCATGGCCGAGTTGATCGCCCAGCCCACGCCCATCGAAAAGAGCGTGTCGAAGAGCTCGTAGCGCAGACGTTCCTCGATAACCTGCTCGCCTTGGCCTTCGAAGTGCATGGATTGGATGACCTCGGAGTGCAGGAAGAGGTTGTGAGGCATAACGACCGCGCCTAGGACACTCACGATAATCGCGGCCGAGCCGGTGGGCATACTGGGTGTGATCCAGCTTGCGGCGGCCTGCGGCCAGTCGACCTTGACCAGCGTAAGCTCAGCCAAAAACGAGAGTCCTACCACGCCTACGAAGGCGATGATCCAGCGTTCGGCACGCTTGTAGGAGTTCGTCATGAGCATCGCCAACGATGCCGCCGCCACGATGACGCAGCCGGCGCGCACGGGCAGTCCAAAGAGCATCTGGAGTGCGATCGCGCCGCCCAGGACCTCGGCCATGGCGGTGGCGATGGTCGCGAGGTAGGCACTGGCGAGCACCGTGCGCCCAACGAAGCGGGGGAGAAAGCGGGTCGTGGCCTCGGCAAGGCAGGCGCCCGTGGCGATGCCCAGGTGCGCCGCGTTGTGCTGCAAGACGATCAGCATAATCGTGGACAGCGTGACGATCCACAGTAGCGCGTAGCCAAACTGCGAGCCTGCGGCCATATTGGAGGCCCAGTTGCCCGGGTCGATAAAGCCGACGGTCACGAGCAGCCCGGGGCCGATATGCCGCGCAATGTCTAGGCCTCCGTGACCGCCGGTGCGTCGGGAGCCAAAATGATGTTTGAGATGGTTGAGCATGGCGAGCTCCTGCGTGCCGTTTGCTTGACGCCGCAAAGGATACCCGTTTTAGGCCAAACAGTTAACCAAGACTAACAAAATTGTTGTATTTGGATAGGCCGGTGGAAAGGGATTGCCGAAATGTCTTGATCTGTAACAACTAGGGATGGAAATTGGACCTAGGTGTTACAGATCGAGACAGGAAGAAATGGTCCTATGGAAAATCTTGATCTGTAACAGCTGGCCGCCAAAACCGGCTCTTCGTGTTACAGATTGAGATGTTTGAAGCGGTGAGCTTACAGGCCGAACTTGGGGCCCTTGTTGCCGTCCTTGAGGTCGGCGGTGTCCACTCGTAGGGCGTGCGTTACGCGATTGTTTCGAAACGGGTGGGAAACACAACGGGCCGGCGATGCTCCTAGTATGCCTATTCAACTGACTGTCTAATATCTAGGGGAGGATCGCGATGCAGGCAGATTCCGCTCAGCAGCAGGGCCTTTATCGC
>DBGBJN010000111.1:0-3732 GCA_048449885.1 Collinsella sp. | reverse complement strand
GGTGCCTGCCGCCTGTGCGGGATTCTCGCTGGGCGAGGTCGCTGCACTCACCTTTGCGGGGGCATTCGATACGCGAGCGGGTTTTGAGCTCGTGTGTGAGCGCGCGGCATTGATGGCCACGGCGGCCGAGCGTCACCCCGGTGGCATGCGCGCCGTCATCAAGCTCGATGCGGCGCAAGTCGAGGGTTTGGCAAAACAGGCCGGCGAGGACTGCTGGCCGGTCAACTACAACAGCCCGCAGCAGACGGTTGTGGCCGGAGCGCCCGATGCGTTGCAGACCCTCGACGTCCTGGTAAAAGAGGCTGGCGGTCGCGCCATGAAGGTCGCAGTGTCGGGTGCATTCCATAGCCCCTATATGGCCGAGGCGACTGAAGGGCTGGCGACGTATATCCAAGCCGGCCACGCGCCGTCCCCGTTGCTCATTCCTGTTATGGCAAACATGACGGCGGCGCCCTATCCGGCCGATCCGCAAGCGGCATCGGATGTGCTGGCCAACCAGGTGAGCCATGCCGTGCGCTGGGCCGACACGCTGCATGCTCTGCAGGATCAAGGCATCGACACGTTTATTGAGGTCGGCCCCGGTAAAACGCTGTCTGGCCTGGTCAAGCGTACGTTGAGCGACGTTCGTGTGTATTCGTGCGAAACGGCCGAGCAGGTCGCAGCTATTGCCGACGAGCTCGCATAGCCCACAGGGCTGTAACCCGAAAGGAACGACATGGGCAACTTGAACAACGGCGCGCTCGAGCGCGACGGATCGCGCCGCGTGGCGCTGGTCACGGGCGGCTCGCGCGGCATCGGTCGCGCTTGTGCCGTGGGCTTGGCGGAGGACGGTTTTGATATCGCCGTCGTCTATGCCGGCAGCGTCGATGCGGCGCGCGAGACGTGCGAAGCCTGTGAGGCGGCTGGCGCCACGGCGCGCGCATATCAATGTGACGTGGCCGACCCAGCCGCCGTCAACACTTGCATGGAGACGGTCCTCAACGACTTCGGCTCCATTTGGGCGCTCGTCAACAACGCCGGCATCACGCGCGACGGCTTGCTCATGCGTATGGGCGACGATGCCTTCGACCGCGTGCTCGATGTCAATCTCAAGGGCACGTTCAATATGACGCGCGCGCTCACCAAGACCTTTATGCGCCAGCGCGGCGGTTGCGTCATCAACATGAGCTCGGTCGTGGGCCTGATGGGCAATGCCGGGCAGGCCAACTACGCTGCCTCCAAAGCGGGCGTCATCGGCCTGACCAAGGCGGTAGCGCGCGAGCTTGCGCCCCGCGGCGTACGAGTGAACGCGGTCGCACCCGGGTTTGTCGAGACCGATATGACGGCAAAGCTATCGGATAAGGTGCGTGCGGCGTGCGAGGAACAGATTCCCCTAAAGCGCATGGCGCGCCCCGAGGAGGTGGCCGGCGTGGTGCGCTTTTTGGCGAGTGATGCGGCTGCCTACATTACGGGCGAGGTCGTGCGCGTCGACGGCGGAATGGCGATGTAGAAACCAGGGCCGAACAACGGCTTGGATGAGGAGACCAAGATGGAACAGAGAGTTGCAATCACCGGTATCGGTGCCGTATCGCCGCTCGGTAACACGGCGCTTGCTACCTGGGCGGCCATGTGCGCCGGCACGTGCGGCATCGGCCCGATCACGCACTTCGATACCGATGCGTTTGCCGTTAAGGTGGCGGCCGAGGTCAAGGGTTTTGACGGCAACGAGTACTTTGGCAAGCGTGACGCCAAGCACCTGGACCCCTGCGTTCAGTTTGCGATGGCGGCTTCGGACGAGGCCATGCACGATGCGGGCTTTGATGTCGAAGGCGTCATCGATCGCGAGCGCCTGGGCGTCTACGTGGGTTCAGGCGTGGGCGGCATGCAGACACTCGTCGACAACGTCCACACGATTGCCAATCGGGGGCCTCGCCGCGCATCGCCCTATATGATTGCGATGATGATCCCCAATATGGCTTCGGGCAATATCGCAATCCGCCACAAGGCAAAAGGCCCGACCCTGCCCGTGGTGACCGCGTGCGCGACCTCGGCCCATGCCGTGGGCGAGGCGTTCCGCGCCATCAAGCATGGCTATGCCGATGCGATTCTCGCCGGCGGTGCCGAGGCCGCAATCATCCCCGATGCCGTTGCGGGCTTTACGTCCTGCCGTGCACTCACCACTAATCCTGACCCGTCGACGGCGTGCCGTCCGTTTGATGCGGACCGCGACGGCTTTGTGATGGGCGAGGGCGCCTGCGTGCTCGTGCTGGAGAGCATGGAACATGCGCAGGCGCGCGGTGCGCACATTTATGCCGAGGTCGTGGGCTACGGCAACACCGATGATGCCTATCACATTACGAGCCCCGATCCCGAGGCTGCCGGCATTGCCCGTGCGATATCGCTGGCGGTGGCCGAGGGCGACGTTAAGCCTTCCGAGGGCCTCTACATCAACGCTCACGGCACCTCGACCAAGCTCAACGATTCGTCCGAGACGGCGGGCATTAAGCGTGCGCTCGGCGAGGACGCGGCACGCGCCGCGCACGTCTCGTCGACCAAGTCGATGACCGGGCACATGATCGGTGCTACAGGTGCCATCGAGGTCATGGCCTGTGCCATGGCGCTCGAGCAGGGCGTGGTGCCCCCGACCATTAACTACCACACGCCCGATCCCGCCTGCGATCTTGATTACACGCCTAATCGAGCGGTTCGCGCCGACCTGACCTGGGCGCTTTCGACCAATCTGGGCTTTGGCGGGCACAATGCCGCCATCGCGCTGCGTAGATATGCAAGGAGCTAGAGCATGGATTCCAAAAGACTTGCCGAGATAGCCGATGTTATGGAGGACCGCGGCCTTACGCGCGTACGCGTTGAGGAGCCCGATGGCACCGCGGTCGAGCTCGAGCGCGCGAGTGCGGCGCAGCCGGTTGCCGTGCCCATGCCTATGCCGAGTGCCATGGCCGCACCGGTTGCGGCTCCCGCGGCTATGCCCGCCGCACCGGAACCCGCCGCGCAGACACCTGCCGCCGCGCCGGAGCCCAAGGGCACCGAGGTGACCGCTCCCATGGTCGGCGTTTTCTATGCTGCCCCGGCGCCGGGCGACGAACCGTTTGTGCACGTGGGCTCCAAGGTCAAAGCCGGCGAGACGCTCTGCATCATCGAGGCCATGAAGGTCCTCAACGAGGTGACGGCAGAGGCGGACGGTGAGGTGCTCGAGATCTGCGTGGCCGACGGCGACCTCGTGGAGTTCGGCAGCTGCCTCATGAGAATCGGATAGGTGATATCCATGAACAAAGAAGAGCTTAAAGAACTGTTACCGCATCGCGAGCCGATGCTTTTGCTTGACGAAGCCGAGCTGGTGGGTGACGAGGCCCACGGCAAGATCACGATTACGGGCGACGAGTACTTTTTGCAGGGGCATTTTCCGGGAAACCCTGTCGTCCCCGGCGTGATTCAGTGCGAGATGCTCGCCCAAAACTGCTGCGTGCTGCTGATGGGCGATGAGGAAGCGCGCGGCGCGACACCGTTCTATACGAGTCTGGACAAGGTGCGCTTTAAGCGTCCGGTGCGCCCGGGCGACACGGTGGATCTGGTGTGCTCCATCACGCGTGCGCACGGGCCGTTCCGCTTTGCGACGGGTACTGCGAGCGTCAACGGTGAGGTTTGCTGCCGCGCCGATATGTCTTTTGCACTCATGCACGAAAGTTAAGGAAGGCTTCATGTTCGACAAAGTGCTCATCGCCAACCGCGGCGAAG
>DBGBJN010000110.1:0-5316 GCA_048449885.1 Collinsella sp. | reverse complement strand
CGGTGCAGCGAATGGGCGATCTCGAACATGTTGACCGAGTTAAAGCTGGAGTACAGGCCCTTGTAGCACTCGTAGTTGGTGCAGGAGTCGAGCATCTCGTCGTTGACGATTTGGTTGTAGTCGCCGTGGAGCGTCTCGCCGATCAGCACAAAGTCGGGCTTGAGCTCACGGGTAAAGACGTGCAGGCGGCGCATAAAGTCGCGGTCGAGCATATAGGCAACGTCCAGGCGCAGGCCGTCGACGCCAAAGACCTCGGCCCAGCGGCGCACGGACTCGAGCAGGTAATCGACCACAGCGGGATTTTGCAGGTTGAGCTTCACAAGCTCAAAATGGCCTTCCCAGCCCTCGTACCAAAAGCCATCGCCATAGCAGGAATCGCCGTCAAAGCTAATGTGGAACCAGTCCTTGTACGGCGAGTCCCACTTGCGCTCCTGCACATCGCGGAAGGCCCAAAAACCGCGGCCGACGTGGTTGAAGACGGCATCGAGCACCACGCGGATGCCATGGGCATGCAGCGTGTCGCATACGGCGGCAAAGTCGGCGTCCCCACCCAGGCGGCGATCAATATGGCGCAGGCTGCGCGTGTCGTAGCCATGGCTATCAGACTCGAGCGGCGGGTTGATGAGCACAGCGCCAATACCGAGTTCCTGCAGGTAGTCGGCCCATTGGGCAATCTTCATGATGGGGGCATCGGGGCTAGCTGTGGCATCGGCGGCCTGGGCGAGCTCATCCTCGGCAACGGGCGCGGCGTTTTCGCGCGGAGCTCCACAAAAGCCCAGCGGATAGATTTGATAGAACGTCGTCTCGTATGCCCACATAACAGCCTCCCGGTAAGCTCAACACAACGACATCCATTGTATGCCCAGCTTGTATCCTCTCCCCCAAAATAAGTTGCAGTGGAATAGTTCCTGCTTGGACCTTCAGAGGCCTTAAACAGGAACTATTCCACCGCAACTGATGAGGAAACGTGATTAGGCGACAGACTTTGCGCGGCGTATGGCCGGGAACATCACCGTGATAGCGAGGATGACGCCCACGACGGCAATCGACCCGCCCGCGAAGCCGATCCAGGCGATACCGGGACCCGAAACCACGGCTCCGCCGATCGCGGTACCCGTGCCAATGCCCAGATTGAACAGGCCCGAGAAGATCGACATGGCGACGGCCGACGAATCTGCCGGCGTGTGCTTGATGAGCTCGGCCTGAAACGCCACGTTAAAGGCCGTGGCGCAGCAACCCCACAGTGCGCAGACGGCAAGCACTGTCACGAGCGACGATGCGGCCGGCCCCATGAGCAGCAGGGCCACCGGCACGCCGGAGAGCGTGATAGCCAAGAACGGGAAGCGATGCCCATCGAACAGGCGGCCGAACAGCCAGCTTCCGAGCAGACCGGAGCAGCCGAACGCCGTCAGCGTCATGGTGATAGCGCTTGCGTCGACATGGGCGACCTGAGCCAGGAAAGGCTCGATATAGCTGTAGCTTGCGTAATAGCCGGTCGCCATGAAGACCGTGACTGCGTAGAGCGCGATGAGGAGCGGGTTCTTGAGCAGCTCGGGCAGCTGTCTGACGGTAAAGCGCTCACCCGCCGGCATGGCCGGGAACACCGCTGCCTGGTAGACGGCCGCGATGGCTGAGAGGCCCCCGACCACGGCAAACGTCATGCGCCAGCCCACGGCCAAGCCAATGGCGCGACCGAGCGGCAGGCCAAAGATCTGCGCGATGGACGAGCCCGTAGCGATCATGCTGATGGCGAGCGCGCCGTGGCGCGTGTCGACCAGGCGCGAGGCCATAATCGAAGCGACCGACCAGAACACGGCATGCGCGCAAGCGACCACCAGGCGCGCGCAGACCAGGATGGGATAGGTGGGCGCCACGGCGGACAGGAACTGGCCGAGCGAGAACACGGCAAGCACGCCCAGCAGCATCCGCTTGAACTCGAAGCGCGAGGCAAACACCATGAGCGGCAACGACAGCAGCATGACGCCCCAGGCATAGACCGAGATCATGATGCCAGCTTGGGCCTCGGTAAGCGAGAACGACGCGGCGATATCAGTCAAAAGGCCGATGGGCATAAACTCCGACGTGTTGAACACGAACGCACAGCAGGTGAGCCCGATAAGCGGGAGCCACTGCCTGAGCGTGATGCCGTCTTGCCTTGCCTGACTCATATATAACGTCTCCAATCATTTTGAGTGGAGGCGATTATATAGCAACGGCCCTGCATCCGTCAGCAACAGATGCAGGGCCGAAAACAATTCGATACACAAAGGTTGCGCCGTCAATAAATAACTAAGCCAGCCCCAGCAATATGCCCGCCGAATGCACGACAAACGCCACGATCCAGGCGACCGTCACTTGAAACGCGAACACGGCAACGGCGTAGCGCGCGCCCAGCTCGCTCTTGACGGCGCCGATGGCTGCCACACAGGGCGGGTACAGCAGCGTAAAGACCAGGAACACATAGGCAGTGAACGGCGAAAACATGGTCGACAGTGCCGCGGGCGAGGTCGCGCCCAAAAGCACCGTGAGGGTCGAGATGACACTCTCCTTGGCGATAAGTCCGGTGACGAGCGCCGTGGATGCACGCCAGTCGCCAAACCCAAGCGGCGTCAGCGCCGGCGCAATGATGCTGCCGAGACCCGCAAGCAGACTCTGCGACTGATCGGCGACCACATTAAAGCGGATGTCGAACGTCTGAAGGAACCAGATGACCACGGTAGCGGCAAAGATAATGGTAAAGGCCCTGGTAATAAAGTCTTTGGCCTTATCCCATGCCAGCATCACCGTCGTCTTGACGCTCGGCAGGCGGTAATTGGGCAGCTCCATGATAAACGGCACCGGGTCGCCCTTAAATGCCGTGCGGTTGAGTACCAAAGCCGCGATACAGCCAACCGCAATGCCGATCAGATAGAGCGAGACCATGGCGGGAACCGTCGCCTGTGGGAAAAACGCCCCGCACAGCAGACCATAGACCGGCAACTTGGCCGAGCAGCTCATGAACGGCGTGAGCATGACCGTCATCTTGCGGTCGTGCTCGGATGGGAGCGTACGGGTCGACATGATAGCCGGCACGGTGCAGCCAAACCCGACGAGCATGGGTACAAAGCTGCGGCCCGACAGGCCAAAGCGACGCAGCACCTTATCCATGACAAAGGCCACGCGCGCCATGTAGCCCGAGTCTTCCAGAATGGAGAGGAACAAGAAGAGCACGACGATAATCGGCAGGAAGGTCAGCACACTGCCCACGCCCGTAAGCACGCCGTCGACAGCCAGCGAGCGCACCACGTCGTTGGTGCCGAACGCCTTGAGGCCCGCATCGGCCGAGGCGATGATAGCAGCGATACCGTCCTCCATGAGTCCCTGCAACGCCGCGCCGATCACGCCAAACGTCAGCCAAAAGACGAGGCCCATGATCACCAGGAACGCCGGAATGGCCGTGTAGCGACCCGTCAGGATGCGGTCGATCTTGACGGAGCGCACGTGCTCGCGGCTTTCGTGCGGTTTGACGACGCAGCGCCCGCACACGTCGCCGATAAAGCTAAAGCGCATATCGGCCAGCGCGGACAGGCGGTCGGTGCCGGCCTCGCCCTCCATCTGGGTAATGATGTGCTCGATAGCGTCGAGCTCGTTGCGATCCAGGTGAAGCGCCTCGGTCACCAGCTCGTCGCCCTCAACCAGCTTGGTCGCCGCAAAGCGCACCGGGATGTGCGCCGTCACGGCATGGTCCTCGATCAGGTTGGCAATGCCGTGGATGCAGCGATGCAGTGCGCCGCCGTCCGATCCATCGGGCGCACAGAAGTCCAGGCGACCGGGGCGCTCGCGGAACCGCGCCACGTGCAAGGCATGATCCACCAGCTCGCCGATACCCTCGTTGCGGGCAGCGCTAATGGGAACAACAGGCACGCCCAACAGGCTCTCGAGCAGATTGACGTCCACGGCGCCGCCGTTGGCCGTCACCTCGTCCATCATGTTGAGCGCGATGACCATGGGGCGGTCGAGCTCCATAAGCTGCAGCGTCAGGTACAGGTTACGTTCGATGTTGGTGGCGTCGATGATGTCGATGATGGCGTCGGGGTTTTCGTCCAAGATGAATTGGCGGCTGACGATCTCTTCGCCCGTGTACGGCGACAGGGAGTAAATGCCGGGCAGATCGGTAACGCTTGCCTCGGGATGGTTACGGATGGTGCCGTCCTTGCGGTCGACCGTCACGCCAGGAAAGTTACCGACGTGCTGGTTGGAGCCCGTAAGCTGGTTGAACAGCGTGGTCTTACCGCAGTTTTGGTTGCCGGCGAGGGCAAAATGCAGCGGTGCGCCCTCGGGCACGGCCGTTTTTGCCGCACGGGGCGAATACATCCCCTCGCCGAGTGCCGGATGCTCCGTCGTTCCGATTGCGGCGTTGGCGCGCGGACCGGTATCGGTGTCGTGCACATCCACGAGCTCAATGCGTGCGGCATCATCCTTGCGCAGCGTCAACTCGTAGCCACGCAGGCGAATCTCGAGCGGGTCGCCCATGGGGGCGTACTTCATCATGGTGACTTCGGTGCCCGGCGTTAGGCCCATGTCCAAAATATGCTGTCGGAGTGCCTGATCGTCCGATGCCACCGATGCGACAACGGCGTCCTTTCCAATCTCGAGCGTATCGAGCTTCACGTCCGTGTTCCTCCCCCGGCGCCCACAGGGCGTTGTATTTATGTTCACCATGGCTAACCGTTTGCCATGGCTAACCAATTTTAAGCTTACATGATAGCGTGAACACACAACGACGTTCAATCAGCAGATTGGCGCAATGGGGACAGGCAGGAGAGTTCAGGGCCATAGTTTCCCGATGAGGCCTCTCGGGGAAACTACATCCCAGAATTCTGGCTCGAAACGGGATATGGTTTCCCAAACAGGCCTCTTACGGAAAATGCATCCCGGAATCCCCACTCGAAACGGGACGCACTTTCCCAGTCGAGGCCCTATGGGAAACTGCGTCCCACCTTGAAAGGCAAAACTGGGACGCAGTTTCCGGGCGGGGCATCAAAAACGAAGTTGCGGTGGAATAGTTCCTGGATGGGCTGGTTGATGCCCCAGATAGGAACTATTTCACCGCAAGTTATTGAAGGGCTTGGATGCCGGGACTCTTACAGATGGCGCCCCAGGAAGCGGAAGGCTAGGCGGATCCAGGGACGGACCGCCACCTGCTTGTCCTCGTTGTCGACCGCGGTGTTGGCGTTGCCGAGCGAAAGGCCGTGACCACCCTGGTCGAAGACGTGCATCTCGCATGCAACGCCCTCCTCGGCCATGCGCTGCGCAAACGGGTAGACCTGCGCGATC
>DBGBJN010000109.1:0-4667 GCA_048449885.1 Collinsella sp. | reverse complement strand
AGCCCCGGGTGCCCTCAACGAGGAAGGCGACGGCGCGGTGCGCATCATGACGGTGCATGCCTCCAAGGGTCTGGAATATCCGGTCGTGGCGGTCGCCGAGTGCTTTGGCGTGCGTAAGTCCTCGGGTGCGGCACAGATGGGTCGCGTCGAGGGTGGAGCGCAGGTCGTGGCACTGCCGGCACGCTTCGACGGCGTTAAGCTTGCCGACGGTACCTTTGTGAAGGGCGACGACGTCAAAAAGCAGTTTGAGCACGCGTTTAAGGGCAAGGGCACGTCGCTGTGGCTGCCGCCAGAGCTCATGGAGGACGTCTGCGCGACGGGCTCTCCCGCCGAGGCATTTGCCCGCCTACGCAACGACGACCTGCAGCTTTCGCTCGAAGAGCGGGCTCGTTTGCTCTATGTCGCCATGACGCGAGCACGCGAGCTGGTGATCTTGGCGATGGATGCCGGCGTGAGTCGCGGCAAGGTTACGGCGCCGACCTTCGATGTCGAGACGGATCTGACCTACGATGTTCTGCGCCGCATTCTGCCGACGGACGCTCTGGACATGCCTCAGCTCGATAGCGACCGTTTGGTGTTCGATAACTCCAAGCCGGGCGACTACGAGCTCATCTCGCTGGCGGACTTTACGTTTGGCGAGCAGGCGTTTGAGGCCAACGCTTCGCTGGATGCCGAGGGCAGGCTTGTTCGTGGCGATGCCGATGCAGATGCTGCCGACGATTCGGCCAGTACAATCGTCCCTGGTCCTGCCGACCCCGAGCCCGATGCGTTTGAGCTCGTGTATCCCCAGGCGGTGGGCGTGCGCATGGGCACCTGCCCGTATCCGGAGCGCGATTCGTACAGCTACTCGTCAATTGCCGCGGCGCTGCATGTCGAGTCCGAGGACCGTGCCGCCGAGGCGCACGTGCCCATGGACGAGGCTGGCGATGATGCAGAGTCGGATGGCTCGGAGATGGCCGATGCGGACGTGGCCGTCGTTGAGCCCGCCGGCAACCCCATGGCGCTGGGCTCGGCGTTCCACGCCGCCTGCCAGTGGCTCATCGAGATGGGTGCCGACGCGTTGCCCGCTGCGCGCGCCGATGCGCTGGCGCGTCTGTGGCGCCTGACGCCGGAGCAGCGCGAACGCTTCGACGTTGCCCTGAACCGCTGGCTCAAGTCGGCTGTTCGTGCCGACCTGCTCGCGTGGCCGTGCATTCACGCCGAGGTGCCGTTCTTTTCACTGGGCTGCGAGGACGAGGACATCGCTCGCTACGGTGCCTATGCCGAGGGCGCCATCGATGCACTGGCCACCGACCCGGCCGATCCGTCGCGCGCCCTGGTCATTGATTACAAGACGGGTGGCACGCTGGATGAGACGCCGGAACAGCTGCTCGAGAAGCACGCCTTGCAGGCGCGCGTCTACGCCGACGTGTTGCACAAAGCGGGCTTTGAGACGGTGACGGTCAAGTTCGTCCGCGTGGAGCAGCCGGATCCAACCATCTTCGTCGAACCCGCCGAACCTCAAGTGGTCACCTACAACCTCTAGCCCTCAGATAACTTGCGGTGGAATACGGACTGTTTTGGCCAAAAAAGCCGCCAAACAGTCCGCATTTCACCGCAACTGCAAGAGGAGCCGTGTGGGTTTGGCTAGGTTCGGGTGCTGTCCGTGCCGTGGGGTAAAATCGTTCAGTCAGAACACGAACCCGCATCGGAGCTCATCACATGGCATTCGTCCATCTGCACAACCACACTGTCTTTTCCATGCTCGACGGCGCAACCCGTATCCAGGATATGGTCAACCGTGCCGTTGAGCTGGGCATGCCCGCCGTGGCCATTACCGACCACGGCTACATGTATGGCGTGCCCGATCTGGCGCTGGCCTGCGACGCCGTCAACCACAACACGCCCGAGTACAAAACCTGGAGCCACGACAAGGCCTTCTTGGAAAAGGACCGCCGCGACGAGCTGGTGGAGCCCGACCCCGAGGCAAACCCGCGTGAGCATGCCCAGTACGTCAAAGACATGGCCATGTGGGACGAGAAGGGCAACATCGACGAGCTCAAGCCGCCCCTGGTCATCAAGCCCATCTTTGGCTGCGAGGTCTACTTTACGCCGGACGAGACCCTTGCCCGCGACCACAAGCCCGAGCTCTACCATATGATCCTCCTGGCCAAAGACCAGGAAGGCTACGTCAACCTGATGCAGACGGTCTCCGAGGCCGCCGTGCAGGGCTTTTACTACAAGCCGCGCGTGACGCTCGACAACCTGCGCCGCCATGCCAAGGGCATGATCTGCACGAGCGCCTGTATCGCGGGCATCATCCCCAAATACATCGACCGCGGCGACATGGAAGGCGCCATCAAGTGGGCCGAGACCTTCCGTGATACCTTCGAGCCCGGTGACTTCTACATCGAGATCCAGGAACACGGCATCACCACCGACAACGGCCTGACTGACGAGCAGATGGACCGCACGCTCATCGATATCGCCAAGCAGGTGGGCGTCAAGGTCATCGCCACCAACGACTTCCACTACCTGCGCCGCGAGGATGCGCCCGTGCAGGACGTCATCATGTGTATTGGCATGAACGCCAAGGTCGACGACCCCAACCGCATGCGCATGACCGGCTCGGAGTTTTACATGAAGACCGAGGAGGAGATGCGGGCGATGTTCCCGTATTGCCCCGAGGCCTGCGACAACACGCTCGAGATCGCCGACAAGTGCTACGTTGAGCTGGACTGGGACTCCATCATCCTGCCGCGCTTCCCGTTGCTCGATCCCGGCGAGACGCATGAGAGCCAGTTCCGCCGCGAGTGCGAGAAAGGTCTGCGCCAGCACTATGGTGACGACTGGGCCACACGCGAGATCGGTGGCGTCAACATCAAAGAACGCTTTGAGTACGAATACAAGGTCATCTGCGACAAGGGCTTTGCCGCCTACTTTTTGATCGTTGCCGAGTACGTGCAATGGGCCAAGGACAACGGCATCGGCGTCGGCCCCGGCCGTGGCTCGGCCGCCGGCGCTATCGTCGCCTACGCCATGAACATCACCGCGTTCGACCCGCTCGAGAACGGCCTGATGTTCGAGAGGTTCCTGTCCCCGCAGCGTACCGAGATGCCCGATATCGATATGGACTTCGACGATGAGCGGCGCCTCGAGGTCGTGGAGCACGTTCGCCAGCTCTACGGCCCCGAGAAGGTCACCCACGTCATCACCTACTCGACCATTAAGGCCAAGCAGGCCATCAACGACGCCGCGCGCGTGCTGGACTATCCGGTCTACATGGGCCAGCGCCTGTCCAAGATGGTCTCGAGCGACCCCAAGGTCAAGCTCAAGCAGGTGCTCGAAAAGCAACCCGGCAAAGAGGATCTGTTTAACCCCGATTTTGCCGAGGCCTATAAAAAGGACGACGACGCTCGCCGCATCATCGACACGGCGCTCTCGATCGAGGGCCTCACTCGTGGCGAGGGCGTGCACGCGTGCGCCGTTTTGATCTGCCGTGACCCCGTCAACGAGCACGTGCCCACCAAGCTCGACACCAAGGGCGGCGTCGAGATTACCCAGTACGAGGGCCATACCGTCGCCGACATGGGCCTGCTCAAGATGGACTTCTTGGGCCTGCGCACGCTGACGGTTATCTCCAAGGCCAAGGCCAACATCAAAAAGAACTTCGGCATCGACATCAAAGAGGAAGAGATCCCCTTTGACGATCCCGAGATCTTTAAGCTCATGGGTTCCGGCCATACCGCCGGCGTCTTCCAGGTCGAGTCCGCTGGCATGACGGCCACGATCAAGAACATGAAGCCCACCGAGTACAAGCACGTCGTGGCATTGATCGCCCTATACCGCCCGGGCCCGCTGGGCGCCGGCATGGTTTCGTCCTACATCAACCGTATGAACGGCAAGGAGCCGGCTGTCTCCTACGACGACCGCCTGGACGACATCCTGGGCGAAACCTACGGCACCATGGTCTACCAGGAACAGGTTATGCTCATCTCCGTCGAGATGTGCGGCTTCTCCAAGGGCGAATCGGACTCGCGTATCCGTAAGCCCGTGGCTAAGAAAAAGATTAAGCTGCTCACGTCGACGGTGCTCCACTGGGAGGATGGTTCGGACGAGACCACCTACGACCACTGGATGAACGGCGCTATCAAGAACAACTACACGCGCGAGGTCGCCCAGAAGATTTGGGACGATGTCCTTGAGTTCGCGTCCTACGCCTTTAACAAGTCGCACTCCGCCGGCTACGCCATCCTGGTTATGCAGACAGCATGGCTCAAGGCGCACTATCCGCATGAGTACATGGCGGCCGTTCTGACGTCCTATACGGGAAAGACCGACAAGATCGTGCACTACGTCTCGGCATGCCGTCACGACGGCATCCCCGTGCTTTCGCCAGATGTCAACGAGTCCGGCACCGAGTTCACGGCTACCAAGGAAGGCGTGCGCTTTGGTCTGGCCGGCATCCGCGGCGTGGGTACCGGTGTGGCGCAGGCGATTATCGCAGAACGCGAGGCAGGCGGCCCGTTTAAGACGCTGCACGACTTTGTCGAGCGCGTGGACTCGAGCCAGGCCAACCGTCGCGTGATCGAATCGCTGATCAAGGCAGGCGCCTTCGACTCCACGGGGTATCCGCGTCGCCAGATGATGCACTTTGTGGACAAGAACAACCCCGAGAACATCATCGA
>DBGBJN010000108.1:0-11171 GCA_048449885.1 Collinsella sp. | reverse complement strand
GCTGAGGACGGGGCCCAGGTTGCTGCGACCGCTCATGGGCTTTCCTATGGGATCGAGGGTTTTGAGCGGCTGGCCAAGGGGACCGCTCGTGCCATGGAGGGCCAGCCTGAGGGCTACCGGTTTCCCGTTGACGAGGACGTGGACCTTGTGGTGGCGCCTGCTGCCGATCGCGTTGTTGTGTGGATATCGCCCAAGGCGGTCGAGAAGTATGGATTTGATCCGCAGGACAACGAGTGCGTATCGGGTCTCAAAGCCCTCGTCTGTGAGCTCGACAGCGCAAACTGCATGGGAGGTGCGCAGCTAGGGGACGTGGATCTTCCTTGGTATGTCACGGCGGAAACAACGTTTGATTCCGGCGGGTATACCTATGGCTTTGACGAGCGCGGTGCGGATGGGGACCGTTATGTGGTGATTGCATCAGCCTCGGGTGATGCCAAGGGCGGCGCGCGTTGGCTTGATAGCGCTCAAATGGTAGAAGCGTCGTCTGTCGTGTTGCGGGATGAGCGGGGGCCCTTGACCTCTCTGGCCTCCTTATTGGGCGGCATCGACTACCGACCGTTTTGGGTGTCTATTAAAACGAGTGGCCTTGCCCTGCTGATCTCCTTTGCACTGGGCCTGTTCGCCGCGTGGAAGACTATGGGTACCTCGAGCCGCGTGAAGGGTTTGCTCGATTCGGTCTTTACGATTCCCATGGTGCTGCCGCCCACGGTCTGCGGCTTTCTGCTGCTTATGCTGTTTGGCCGCTTGACCGGGGTGGGCCAGTGGCTCATTGCGCACGGCATCTCGATTGTCTTTACGTGGCCCGCGGCGGTGATCTCTGCCGTGGTGGTGTCGTTCCCGCTCGTCTATCGTACGGCACTCGGAGCCTTCGAGAGTCTCGACACGCAGATGCTCGATGCGGCGCGCACGCTGGGCTGGTCCGAGCGTCGCATCTTCACCAAGCTTATGATGCCGCTTGGCTGGCCCTCGATTGCCGCCGGCACGGTGCTCGCCTTTGCCCGTGCGATGGGCGAGTTTGGCTGCACCCTGTTCTTTGCGGGCAACTACGCCGGCATTACCCAGACCATCCCCATCGCCATTTACTTTGAGTGGATGGGCGGCAACACCTCGGTGGCCCTCTTTTGGGTCGCCGTCGTGATCGTGTTTAGTTTCCTGGTCATCCTGTTCATCAACATGTACACGGCGCATTCGCAAAAGTATCGCGAACGGGGCCTTTCCCGTGCGGAGCGCAAGCAGGCCAAAGAGTTTGCCGGACAGGGCGATTCGCTCGATCCGGCGGGCGGCGATGCCTTGCGTATCGATCGCGAGGCGCTGGCCGAGCTCATGCGCGATGATGCTGCGCCGCAGGGAGGTCTATAGGTCATGTCACTCGTTCTGGATATCAAAAAGCGTTATCCCGGGTTTATGCTCGACATGCAGCTTGAGGCCGGCGAGGAGCGCGTGGCCTTGCTCGGTGCCTCCGGATGTGGCAAGAGCTGCACGCTGCGCTGCATTGCCGGCGTGGAGACGCCCGACGAGGGCAAGATCGTCGTCAACGGCGTGACCTTTTTTGACTCGGCGGCTGGCATCAACCTGTCACCCCAGGAGCGAAAATGCGCCCTGTTGTTCCAAAACTATCAGCTGTTTCCCAACATGACGGTGGCCGATAACGTATGCGCCGGTGTAAAGGATGCTGGCGACGCCGCCGCGCGCAAAAAGCTCGCCGAGCGCTATCTGGGCATTTTCGGTCTGGCCGATTTTGTCGATCGCTACCCCGCGCGACTCTCGGGCGGGCAGCAGCAACGCGTGGCGCTTGCCCGTATGGTGGCGGCGCATCCGGGCATTTTTATGTTCGACGAGCCCATGAGCGCACTCGATGCGTATCTCAAGAGCGCGCTTGAGCAAAACATGCTCGACCTGTTCGACGTCTGCAACCGTACCGTGCTCTACGTGAGCCACGACATCGACGAAGCGTGCCGCCTGTGTCAGCGCATCTGCGTGATGCACGACGGGCATGTGGAGGAGATCGGCTCCATCGAGGACGTGGTCCGTCGTCCGCAGACGCTGGCGGCACTGCGCCTGACGGGCTGCAAGAATACGAGCCGCGCGCGCAAGATCGGCGACGAAGAAGTTGAGGCCCTCGACTGGGGCATGACCTTTAATGTGGGCCGTGAGGTTCGAGATGACGTGGCGTACCTCGGTATTCGTGCGAGCTACTTCCATGTTGACAATCGCGCGGAGCGGGGCCGTAACAGCTACGATTTGCACGTGGCTCGTGTGAGCGATTCGCGCTTTGAGCGGCTGGTGCTGCTGGACGTGCCGCGCGTCGATGCGCCCACGCGTCTGCAGTGGAAGGTCAACAAGGTGGGCGTGCCTGTCGACGAGCTGCCGCAAGCAGGCGAGACGCTACGCATGCACTTCGATGCGAGTAAGATCCATTTGGTTTGTCGATAGCGCCGGGTAATGCCGTCGGGGATATAAGCCTCGGCGGCTTTGTCTTGCCGTTCGCCGAATGATGGATGACAAACTCTTATCAACACAGATAATAAATTATTAAACGACGGCACACGACGCTGTCGTACGCATGTCGGCGGTGTTCGTCTGGACGACAACCGTTGATATAGTTACCTTCGACGAGAAAAGGAGGGTGCGCCGGTGCTGCAGATGACATATTCGCGTCGCGTTGCCGCGCGCGCCCTGTATATGGCTCGGAGCCGCATATGAGCAGGTATGTTCACGGCTCCGGGAGAGACGACGCACAACTAAATAATCAGCTGCAAAGCGGGTTCCCCAAAATTCCGGGTTTGAGCGCGGCTGGGTTTTCGCCACCCACCGTGCAGGAATACCGTAGCTATTCATATTTGGTTCGAGAGGGGAACCGTCATGGCTGAAGAATTTGATTTCCATCCGATGTGGGAGAGCCTCGGCATGAATCTTGCCGACCACGACATGCTGCTGGGCGCCGTGGGTCAGATGTACGGCGACATGTTCCTGACGCAGAACAATCGCCCCAAGTCCACGTCCTACCTGGATTTTGTCGCCACCAACATCCATAGCGGCCGTATTAAGGAGATGCTCGACAAGAAGGAGGCCGGCGAGGCCACCAAGATCGTCGGTTCGTTCTGTGTGTACGTGCCCGAGGAGATCGTGCTTGCCTGCGACGGCATCCCCGTGGGCCTGTGCTCGGGTGCCGATTGGGCAACCGATAAGGTCGAGGAGCACCTGCCGCGCAACACCTGCCCGCTTATCAAGAGCTTTGCCGGCTTTAAGCTGGGCGAGGTCTGCCCCTATATCGAGTCGAGCGACCTGGTGGTAGGCGAGAACACCTGCGATGGCAAGAAGAAAGCTTACGAGTTCTTTGCCACGCAAAAGAACATGTACGTCATGGATATTCCCAACGTACACGACGAGTCGACGCTCGTGACCTGGAAGGCCGAGGTTAAAAAGCTTGCCGCCAAGATCGAGGAAGAGTGTGACGTCAAGATTACGCCTGAGCGTCTGAAGACCGCCATCCGCGCCGTCAATGAGAAGCGTCGCGCCCTGCAGCGCCTCGCTGCCACGCGCACTGCCGACCCGGTGCCTATCAGCGGTCTCGATAGCCTGCTGACCGTGCAGGCAGCCTTTATGGACGACACGCCGCGTCTGACCGGAGCCATTAACGATATGGCGGCTGAGTGCGAGCAGCGTGTTGAGACCGGCGAGGGCGTGGCGCCCAAGGGGACCAAGCGCATCCTGTACACCGGCACGCCCATGGCCGTGCCCAACTGGAAGCTGTTCAACCTCATCGAGAAGGCCGGCGGCGTTGTGGTAGGCGAGGAGTCCTGCACGGGCTCGCGCTACTACAAGGACCTGGTCGACGAGTCCGGCGAGACGGTCGACGAGATGCTCGACGCCATCGCCGAGCGCTACTTTAAGATCAACTGCGCTGTCTTTACGCCCAACGACCAGCGTATGAAGGACATTGTCCAGATGGCCAAGGACCTGCATGCAGACGGTATCGTCGACGTGGCCCTGCAGTTCTGCACGCTCTACGAGATGGAGTCGTTTGCCGTGGAGAAGGCTGCCGAGGAGGCCGGCATTCCGTTTATGCACATCACGACCGACTACGCCGGCGAGGATGCAGGCCAGCTACAAACCAGGATTGAGGCTTTCTTGGAAACCATTTAGGGCTATCCGTCCCGGCGGCTTTCCCGGACACCCGATCTTGCCGTTCAAACCGTCGCTTGCGTGTCAAAGTACGCGGCGCTCCTCTTTCACGGCAACCTCGGGCACCTGGGAAAGCCGTTTCCTTGGTTGGCTAAAAGGTTTGTTAAGGAGTTATATGTCGGAAAATATTGAGCAGCCATTGCCGTCCACGTTTGAGGAGTTCAACGAGCAGCGCAAGGCGGCGTTTATTCGCGTCAAGGATTACAAACAGGCCGGCAATCGCCTGGTCGGCTTTTTGTGCAGCTATACGCCGCTCGAGATTATCGACGCCGCGGGCGCTGCAAGTGTGGCCTTGTGCGGCACGTTCGATGAGGTGATTCCCGAGGCCGAGAAGGTGCTGCCGGCAAACCTCTGCCCGCTCATCAAGTCGACCTACGGCTTTGCCTACTCGCAAAAGTGTCCGTTTACGTACTTTAGCGACATGATCATCGGCGAGACCACCTGCGACGGCAAAAAGAAGATGTACGAGTTGCTCAACGAGCTCAAGCGCACGCACATTCTGCATCTTCCGCAGGGTCGCGATCGTGCCTACGAGCGTGAAAGCTGGTACGAGGAGTGCCGCCTGCTCAAGGAGGAGCTCGAGGGCTTCTACGGCATTACGATTACTGATGACGACCTGCGCGCCGCCGTCCGTCGCCGCAATCGCCTGCGTGCGGCGCAGCTCGATATGTTCGCGCTTCAGGCCAACCAGCCTGCGGCCATGAGTGGCGTTGACCTGATGAGCACTATGTTTGCCGGTACGTTCAGCTTTGATATCGAGGCCTATACGCAGCAGCTGGAGCAAAAGGTCGCCAAGCTGCGCGAGGCCTACGATGCGGGCGAGCGCCCGGTTGCGGCGGATGCCAAGCGCATTCTGATCACCGGTTGCCCGGTGGGCGGCGTGATCAACAAGATCGGCCGTACTATCGAGTCCAACGGCGGTGTGGTCGTGTGTATGGACGACTGCTCGGGCGAGCGCACGGCGGCCATGATGATCGACCCGGAGGCTCCCGATATCCTGCGCGCCATCGCCGACCGCTACCTGGACATCAACTGCTCGGTCATGACGCCCAACGTCGGTCGTATGGAAAATACGCTGGCCATGTGCGAGAAGTATCACGTTGATGGCGTGGTCGAAAACGTGCTCCAGGCCTGCCACACCTTTAACGTGGAGAGTGCTCGCATGCAGGAGGCTGTCGAGAGCGCGGGTATTGCGTATATGAAGATCGAGACCGACTACAGCAACGGCGACATGGGTCAGATCGAGACTCGCATCGCCGCCTTCATCGAAACGCTCTAGCTTCCTCAGGCACCGGATCTTGCCCCTCAAACCGTCGCTTGCGTACCCAAAGTACGCTGCGCTCCTCTTTCGGGGCAATCTCCGGCACCTGAGAAACCTAGAGCTAAGGCGCCTGAACGCGCCGCTACCTTTGATGTTTAGATTGGGAGAGAGCCATGATAGGGATCGGGATCGATATCGGGTCTACGGCGGCTAAGGCTGCTGTGGTCGACGGGGAGGGTTCGGTGGCGTGGACGTGCGTGCAGCCAACCGGGTTTTCCTCGGTCGATGCTTCCGAGCGGCTGCGCGAGGCACTGGCAGCGGCTGGCTATGACGTGACGGGCGACGATGTTCGCGTGGTCGCGACTGGCTACGGTCGTGTCGCCGTGCCCTATGCGCACAAGGTCGTGACCGAGATTACCTGCCACGGCACCGGTGCCGTGCGCCTGTTTGGCGATCACGGCACGGTGATTGACGTGGGCGGCCAGGACACCAAGGTCATTCAGCTTAAAAGTGGCCGCGTGGCCAAGTTCGCCATGAACGACAAGTGCGCCGCCGGCACGGGGCGCTTCTTGGAGATCATGGCCGACCGCCTAGGCATTTCTCAGCTGCAGATGGCCGACTTGGCGCGTTCAGGCGAGCCTACCAAGATCAGCAGCATGTGCACGGTGTTTGCCGAAAGCGAGGTCATCAGCCTGATCGGTCGCGGTGAGCCGCGCGAGAACATTGCGCGTGGCGTGATCGAAAGCGTCGTGTCGCGTGTGGCGACTATGGCCGGGCAGGCGGAGGGTGCTCCGTACTACCTGACGGGAGGTCTGTGCGAGAACGCCTACGTTGTGGAGCGGTTGGCCGCGCTGCTGGGGTCACCAGTGACTACGTCGCCCCAGGCCCGCTTTGCTGGCGCCATCGGCGCGGCGATTCGCGCACGGGCGCTCAATTAATGCATCCGTCGCAGGCTCGCATTCATGCGTATACTGGGAGAAAATGATTGCCCGATGAGAGGAGGTATCGATGGCTGACGATCAGATTAGGCTCACGTCTATGACGGCCGCGAGCGGTTGAGCCGCTAAGTTGGCTCCCGGAGCCCTCGCCCAGGTCCTGGGCGATTTACCCAATGTGCATAACGACAACTTGCTCGTGGGGTTCGATACCTCTGACGATGCGAGCGTCTTCCGCGTGGGGGAGAACCTGGGCCTCGTGCAGTCCATCGACTTCTTTCCACCGATGGCCGATGACCCGTTCCTGTTTGGCCAGATCGCCGCGGCCAACTCGCTGTCGGACATCTACGCCATGGGTGGACGACCAAGCCATGCCATGAACCTGCTCTGCATACCCAGTTGCCTGGGCGTTGAGGTTGCCGGCCAGATTCTGGCGGGTGGCGCCGACAAGTGCGTCGAGGCCGGCTGCTCCATCGCGGGCGGCCACACCATCAACGACGACGAGCCCAAGTACGGCCTGTCCGTGAGCGGGTTTGTCGCACTCGACCGCATGCTCGCCAACAGCGGCGCGCGCGTCGGCGATGTTCTGCTGCTGACCAAGGCGATCGGATCGGGCATCATCACCACGGCCATCAAGGGCGAGCTCATCGAGCAGGACGAGGCCGCAGCCATGTTTGACTCGATGCGCACCCTCAATGAGGCACCGATTCGTCTGGCCGAGGGACTTGAGCTTCACGGCTGCACCGATGTCACGGGCTTTGGCCTGATCGGGCACGCGTGCGAGCTGGCCGAGGGCTCGGGCGTGCAGCTTGAGCTTGCGTCGGGGGCGGTGCCGCTCTTTGATCAAGTGCTTGACATGGCGCGTCTGGGCATTATCCCCGCGGGCTCCTACCGCAACCGGGACTTCTTTGGCCCGCGTGTGGCTGCCGACGAGGACCTGGAGCCGGGCATGCTGGATGCGCTGTACGATCCACAGACCTCGGGCGGCTTGCTCATCGCGGCACCTGCTGCCGATGTGGATGAGCTTGCGCGCCGTCTGCATGCCGAGGGGCGCATCGCCGCCGTTGTCGGGCGCGTGTACGAGGCAGAGCCGGGCGGTCCCTCTGTCCGCGTTGTCCGTTAACGACACATTTATTGAACTATGCACCGTTCTAAAACGATTTATTCGAAAGGAAAAACTATGTCTACCAAAATTGAAGTCAATGCCATGGGCGATGCCTGCCCGCTGCCCGTCGTCAAGACGCTCAAGGCCCTCAAGCAGCTCAATGGCGAGGGTGCCGTCGTGACCGCGGTCGATAACGAGACCGCTGTCAAGAACATCTCTAAGATGGCGCAGGAAAAGGGCTGCACAGCCTCGGTCGAGAAGGTTTCCGACGCCGAGTGGCATGTGACCGTCGCGACCGCCGGTGCCGTTGCCGTGGCCGATCCCGAGCAGGATGGCGCTGCCTTCTGCGATGCCAGCGCCGGCAAGGGCAAACTCGTCATTTCTGTCTACACCGACTGCATGGGCCGCGGCGACGACGAGCTGGGCCACAAGCTCATGAAGGCCTTTATCTTTGCCGTGACGCAGCAGGAGGAGCTGCCTGCGACCATGCTGTTCTACAACGGCGGTGCCAAGCTCACCGTCGAGGGCTCGCCGGTGCTCGACGACCTTAAGGGCCTGGCAGAGCAAGGCGTCGAGATCCTTACCTGCGGCACCTGCCTCGATCACTTTGGCATTAAGGACCAGCTCGCGGTGGGCGAGGTCACCAACATGTACGTGATCGTTGAAAAGATGGAGCAGGCCGTGCGCGTCGTGCGCCCGTAGCGTATTGGTTGGAGTTGCCATGAGGGAGAAGCGCCCGGCGCTTGTCATCACGTTTCCCACCACGGCGGCCGCCATGGGTTGCGAGACCCTGTGCACCGAGCGCGGCCTTCCCGGGCGCACGATTCCCGTTCCCGGGGGGGTCGCTGCCGGCTGCGGTCTGGCGTGGAAGGCGTTGCCTGCCGATGAGGAGCTGCTGCACGGCGAACTCGCCGCGGCGGGCGTTCCCACCGAGGGCTTTACGGTGATTGACATGTGGGAGGTCGTGCGATGATCTATCTGGATAACGCGGCGACGACCATGCACAAGCCGCAGACGGTCATTGATGCCGTGACGCAGGCGATGTGCTCGCTCGGCAATGCCGGGCGCGGCGCCACGTCGGGTGCCCTCGATGCCGCTCGTACGATTCACGCTTGCCGTGCCAAGCTCGCGCGCCTTTTGGGTTGCCCGAGGGCGAACCATGTGTGCTTTACGCCCAACTCAACCGCGGCGCTCAACACCGTCATCAATGGCGTGGTTCGCCCCGGCGACCGTGTGGTCACAACAGTGCTCGAGCACAACTCCGTGCTGCGTCCGCTCAACCGCTTGGCGGTAGAGCGGGGTGTGACCGTTGAGCATGCGGGCTGCGACGCGAACGGCGCGCTCGACTACGACGAGCTCGAACGGCTGGTCACGCCCGGTACGCGTGCCGTGGTGGTGACGCACGCCTCCAATGTGACCGGCAACGCGGTCGACATTGCACGCGTAGCCGCCATGGCCCATGCGGCTGGTGCACTCGTGATCGTCGATGCCTCGCAGTCTGCCGGCACGGCGCATATCGATATGCAAGCCATGGGGCTCGACGTCGTGTGCTTTACCGGCCACAAGGGGCTCATGGGACCCCAAGGCACCGGCGGTCTGGCCGTGGCAGAGGGCATTGACGTGTCTCCGTGGACCATGGGCGGCACGGGCGTGCACAGCTTCGATGCGCTGCAGCCGCTTGAGTGGCCCACGCGCCTCGAGGCGGGCACGCTCAACGGTCACGGCATAGCGGGCCTATCCGCTGGTCTCGACTTTATCGAGGCCCAGGGTGGGGTCGAGGCGATTGCTTCCAGCGAGCGTGCGCTCGCTGATCGCTTTCTTGCCGGCGTGCGCGAAATCCCGGAGATCAAGCTTTACGGCGCCTTTGACCAGCCGACGCGCTCTGCAATTGTGTCGCTCAACGTGGGCGATATCGATTCGGCCGAGATCTCGGATGCGCTCATGCAAGGGTGGGGGATTGCGACGCGCCCCGGCGCCCATTGCGCCCCGCTCATGCACCGTGCACTGGGTACCGAGCGCCAGGGCGTCGTCCGCTTCTCGTTTGGGTATTTCAACACGGACGAGGAAGTCGACACCGCGATCGACGCTTTACGCGATTTAGCCTGATAGAGCGTATATACTTGCGGGATGGGTGTTTTTGCCCGTCCCGTTTTTGTTTCGACCCGAAAGGTGTGTCTATGGCCTCATCCGCGCCGCGCGGTCTGCGCTCCGACCATGTCGTCACCGTCGGCATCGCCCTATTCTCGATGCTCTTTGGCGCCGGCAACCTCATTATTCCGCCACTGCTGGCGCTGCAGGCAGGTTCTGCCACGCCGGTCGCCATGCTCGGCTTTCTCATCGCCGCCATCGGCCTGCCCGTCATGGGCTTTATCGCCGTGGCGCTTGCCGGAACGGCGCGCGAGCTTGCCGGCCGCGTGCATCCCAAGTTTGGCGAATTCTTCGTTGCGGCGGTCTATCTGGCCATCGGCCCGTGCCTGGCCATTCCTCGCACAAGCTCTACGGCGTTCGAAATGCTGGTGCCGCTGCTGCCCGAGGGTGTTTCGCTCGGCACGGCACGTCTGGTGTTTGCCATCGGGTTCTTCGTCGTCGCGTTTGTGCTCACGCTGCGCCCGGGTGTTATCACACGCGTGCTCGGCCGCATTACGGGCCCCGCGCTCATTGCGCTCATCGTGCTGGTCGTGGGTGCCGCCGTGGTGTCGCCGCTGGGTCCCGCAGCCGCGCCACAGGCCCCCTACAATGCCGGCGCCGCCGTGCAGGGCTTTTTGACTGGCTATCAGACCATGGACCTGCTCGCGTCGCTCGCCTTTGGCATCATCATCGCTGAGACCATCCACGAGTTGGGCGTTACCGATGACAAGCGCGTGGCCTTCGAGATTTCGCGTTCCGGTGTGATCGCCGGCGTGCTCATGGCCATCATCTACTGCGGCCTGGCGCTTGCCGGTATGCAGCTCGGCACGGTTATGCCCGACGCCACCAACGGCGCCGCGATCCTTGCGCGTTCGGCCTCTATGCACTTTGGCCTAGCCGGCACGGTTGTCGTCTTTGCGATTTTCTTCCTCGCCTGCATGAATGTCTGTATCGGCCTTATCAGCTGCTGCTCGCGTTACTTCTGCGAGACGTATGTGGTCGAAGGGGGAGCGGAGGCTTCCGAGGAGGCCATGCGCCGTCCCTTTGCGATTCTCGCCTTTGTGTTCGCAACGTTTTCGTGCGTGCTCTCCAACGTGGGCCTCGACGTGATCCTTATGTTCTCGGTGCCCATGCTCAACGCCTTGTATCCCGTTGCCATCGTGCTGGTGCTGATGGGCCTGGTGCACGGTTTTTGTGACGCGCATCCGCAGGTGTGGGTTTGGGTCGGCGGCGTCGTCGCGGTGCAGAGCGTGATCACCTCGGTCCGCGATGCGTTCTTTGCGGGGGCCTGGCTACCGTTCGATGCGTTGCCGCTGGCAGATATCGGTGCTGCGTGGGCGCCGGTTGCTGTGGTCGCGTTTGTGATTGGTCTGGTTCATAGCCAGTTTGTCGCACATTCGAGGAACTAGGGTATTGCCGCTTGCACAGGCGGGGAGTCTCCCCTATAATTTCCTTCGCTTTGGGACACGCAAGGTTTAGACCTTAGCTGCTCAACACCTTCGGGACGTGGCGCAGTTTGGTAGCGCGCCTGCTTTGGGAGCAGGATGTCGCAGGTTCA
>DBGBJN010000107.1:0-12393 GCA_048449885.1 Collinsella sp. | reverse complement strand
CTAGTTCAGACGGCTCTTGAGCGCGTCGATATGGATGCCGATCTTAAGGCTGGCGGGATCGATCTGGGCGATCTCCTGCAGGGTGAAGGCAACGGAGCTCGAAAGATTGTGGCAGACGGACTTCATGTTGACGCCGTTCTCAAGCACGACGTGAAGATCGACCGTAAGGCCGTTCTCGTCGGCGGAGACAAGCACGCCCTTGCGGAGGCGCTGACCGGCAAGCAGGCGCACGCTCTCGGCGCCCTGGAGCTGCTCAGCCATACCGACAACGCCATAGCACGTCATCGCGGCATAACCGGCAATATCGGCAATAACGTCGTTCGAGACGCTCAGGCTGCCGTTAATGGTCTCAGACACAAGAATCTCCTTTTCTTGGTACTCGCGGCACCATGTCGTGGGAGCAATCATTGCAATATTCTACAACGACCGCGCCATGTTGAGGTGGCGGGCCTCGGGATTACATCCTCGACACGAAATGTTGATACGGTAACGTTCGCGAACGGCGATCGCGGCATGAAAAAACCCGCCGCATAAGCGACGGGTTTTACAACCTGGCTCCCCGGGTAGGACTCGAACCTACAACAGCGCGGTTAACAGCCGCGTGCTCTACCATTGAGCTACCGAGGAATTTAAAGCCCAACGCACAGGGCTGGAAAATTCTGGCTCCCCGGGTAGGACTCGAACCTACAACAGCGCGGTTAACAGCCGCGTGCTCTACCATTGAGCTACCGAGGAATAGGTGCGTGCTCTCAAGCAACGAAGTTTATTATACGGACGAATCAGCTCAGGGCAAGAACTTTTTTAAGAAATTTTCCGACCTAGTCGTTGGGGACGTTCTTAAACGACCAGTCATTCAAGAACGTCCCCAACAACTACATGAAAGCGCCCTCAAGCGGATGTGCTTGAGGGCGCTTCTTGCTTGACTAGCTTTCGATATAGTCTTTGAGCTTGCTGCTGCGGCTCGGGTGGCGGAGCTTGGCCAGGGTCTTGGACTCGATCTGGCGGATGCGCTCGCGCGTGACGCCAAACTCGCGGCCGACTTCCTCGAGCGTACGGGGATGTCCGTCGACAAGGCCAAAGCGCAGCTCGATAACCTTGCGCTCACGATCGGCAAGCGAGTCGAGCACCTGGGTGAGCTGCTCCTGCAGCATGGAGAAGCTGGCCGCATCGGGCGGAACGATAGCCTGGGAGTCCTCGATGAAGTCGCCCAGTTGGGAATCCTCTTCCTCGCCGATGGGGGTCTCGAGCGACACGGGCTCCTGCGAGATCTTCTGAATCTCGCGGACGCGGTCGGCGCTCATGTCCATCTCGGCACCGATCTCCTCGGGGGTCGGGTCGCGGCCCAGGTCCTGAAGGAGCTGACGCTGCACGCGGACGAGTTTGTTGATGGTCTCGACCATGTGCACGGGAATACGGATGGTACGGGCCTGGTCGGCGATAGCGCGCGTGATGGCCTGACGAATCCACCACGTGGCGTACGTGGAGAACTTAAAGCCCTTCTGGTAGTCGAACTTCTCGACGGCGCGGATCAGACCGAGGTTGCCCTCCTGAATCAGGTCCAGGAACAGCATGCCGCGACCGACATAGCGCTTGGCGATGGAGACGACAAGACGCAGGTTTGCACTGATGAGCGCCTGCTTGGCTTCGAGGCCCACGTTCTCAATGCGCGTAAGACGACGCATCTCGGCACGCGTAAGCTCGAGCTCACCAGCATCGGCAGCCTCGAGCTTCTCGGTGGCCTCAAGACCGGCCTCGATCTTCATGGCCAGATCGACCTCTTCGGAGGCGGTCAGCAGGTCGACCTTGCCGATCTCCTTGAGGTACATACGGACCGGGTCGCCGGTCAGCATCACCGTGGAGGCATCGATGCCGCGCACGCGCGAACGCGAACGGGACGTGCGCACGGTGCGCTTCTTCTTGCTCTTGGAAGAACCCATCTCGGCGTCGGCCTGACGGGCCATCTTGAGCTCATGATCGTCGAGCGAGCCGGAATCGTGCTCGTCGTCGTCATCGAAATCGTCGGTATCAGAATCGGTATCGTCATCGTCGACGCCCATGGGGGCGTCGTCGTTACCGCTCGCGGAGATAATCTGGATGCCGCTGTTGCGCAGCGCGGAATACACCGCGGTGAGCTGCTCGTCAGAAACATCGATATCCTTCAGGGCGACCTGAATCTCGTCCTCGGTTACCGAAGTCCTGTTTGAGCCGTTGCCCATGAGCTTTGCAACGTAGGATTCCAGCCCAGTACCCGTGCTCTCAGTCTTTTTTGGCACAGATTCTCCCTTCATAGTCCACAGGACTCAATACTTTAGCACACACATTGACGTCTATACCCAAAAAGAGGGCTGGATATAGGCGAGAATACGCTGGTTGACCACAACATCTAGGCTTGTTCGGTGCCTGCGGCCTCCAGGCCGATCAAACGAAACGGATCCGCCACGCCGCCGATCGACTTTTGCAGTTCGCGCTGACGCTGCGAGTCCTGCGCGGCCTGCACGGTCAGCGCACGACGGGCCTCATCATCGAGCGAACGGTCCTGGCGCAGCTTGGCCTGTGCGGCACGCATGCGACGCTTGATGGTGTAGAGCTCGAGCGTATCGAGCATAAACACGATGTTCGTCTCGGTGGGGTGCTTGCTCGTCGCCGAGATGCACCCGGCACTCACAAGCGTTGCCGCCTCGGGACACACCGAGCGCGCCGCATCCATGCAAGCTGCCGGATCGGTTCCCGGCGGCGTTGCCAGCACGGCCCATGCGATTGACTCGTGGCGCGGATCCACCCACTCGATAGAGCAGATGCGGTCGGCATACGTGCGGAACAGGTCGGGGTAGCTCGTGAGCATCGTCAACAGCTCGCGCTCCCCTGCCAAGGACTTACGCTCAAGATCGGTAAGAACCATCGGCGCTGCCGCAGCCGGTGCGCCCGAACCATCAGCCACAGGAGCAGCGCCCATACCATCAGGTACGTCAATCGGCGGCAGGTCGTCGACGACCTCCACGGGCGCGGCACCGTAGGCATCGAGCGGGACGTAGTCGTACGGCTCTTCTTCGACCGGCGCGGACACCGGCGGCGTCGCGCCCGATGCCCAAGCACCGCGACCGGCATCGCGAGAACCCGACGCCCGACCGCCCGCGCTACCGGAGCGCTCGGCCTGCGCCCGCTGGCGCTCATAGTTCTGCTCACGGCGGTGTTCCGCATCTTCGCGCTTGGCGACATCACGAAACACACGGCCCGAGCTCGCACGCACGGTCTCCAGATCCAAACCCAGCAGATCGGCAATCTGGATAAAGTACGTGTCGATCATATAGCTACCGCGCAGCGGATAAATGAGCGTCAGCGCATCCTCGAGCGCCTTGGCGCGACCGCCCGGCGTGGTGATGTCGCTCGACTCCTGCAGCGAACGGTAGACAAAGTCCATAAGCGGCTCGGCAGCGTCGATGCGCGCCTGCAGCTCCTGGCCGCCGTGCGCCGTAATAAACTCCATAGGGTCGTTGCCGTCGGGCAGCACCACGCAGCGCAGGTCCATAGAATCCTGCTCGATAAACCGAATCGCACGGCGAGCGGCCTTTTGACCGGCGGCATCGCCGTCAAACATATACACGATGCGCTTGGCAAAGCGGGTAAGCGTCTTGACGTGATGCTCCGTAAGTGCTGTGCCCAGCGTGGCGACGACGTTTTTGATCCCTGCCTCCCAGCAGGCGATGCAGTCGGTATAGCCCTCCACCACGATGGCGGTATCCTGCGCGACGATAAACTCCTTGGCCCAGTTAAAGCCATAGAGGTTTCGTTTTTTATGAAACACACTCGTCTCGGCGGTGTTGAGGTACTTGGGCTGACCATCGCCCATAATGCGACCGCCAAAGGCAATGTTGTGACCCTGCTCGTCAAAGATGGGGAACATCACGCGGTCGTAAAAGCGGTCGGCAAGCTGCCCGCGCCCGCGACTCACGGCAACGTTGGCGTCGATCATCTCCTGCGGGGTAAAACCCGCCTGGGACAGGTGCGTCACCAGCGCATTGCGGCCCGGCGCAAAGCCCAGGCAGTAGCGGCGGCAGACGTCGCCGCCCATGCCGCGGCTGGCAAAGTACTCGCGCGGACGGCCGTCCTTACCGCGCATGAGCATGGTGTGGTAGAACTGGGCGGTCTCGGCGCACAGATCGTAGATGCGGGCACGCTTGGTGCCGCGCTCGCGGCGATCTCCGGTGTCATGCAGCTCAATACCCGCGCGATCGGCCAAGTAACGGATTGACTCGGGAAAGCTCAGGTTCTCGCGCTTCATGATATACGTGAAAACGTCGCCACCCTCGCCGCAACCAAAGCAATGCCACACCTGCGTGGCGGGGATAATGTGGAAGGACGGCGTCTTCTCGCCATGGAAGGGGCAGCATCCCCAAAACTCATGGCCGCGAGGCTTGAGCTCGACCGTTTCCTGCACGATGGCAACCAGGTCAGACGCAGCGCGTACCTGGTCTTTTTCCTCATCGCTAATCACGGATGCTCACCCCCTGATCGCCCAAGTTGTGACGAATATCCTCGATATTACCCTCGACGGTCGCGATCAACTCATCCAGCGAATCGAACACACGCGAGGGACGCAGCCAGCGCGTAAACGCCAGCGAAACGGAAGCGCCGTACAGGTCGCCCGTATAACCAATTAAATTAGCCTCGAGATGCGCAGATGCCGCATCGTCAGCATACGTTGGCGGCAGGCCGACGTTCACAGCAGCGGGCCACGCGGTGTCATCGACCAGCACCAGACCCTCATACACGCCATCGGCTGGCACCTGAATGCCGTCGGGAACCTGCAAGTTTGCCGTGGGAAAGCCCATGCCAGAACCCTCGTGACGGCCGCGAATAACACCGCCACGCACCATATACGGACGGCCGAGTAACCCAGCAGCAAGCTCCACATGGCCCTGTCCCAGCTCATGACGAATGCGGGTGGCGCAAATGGCCTCACCGCCCTCGCAAAGCAGGTCGTGACCATACACGTCAACGCCGTGCTCGGAACCCCAGGAGCGCATCTCGGCAACACCAGAAGCACCGCCACGACCCAGCCTAAAGTCACTGCCAACGCGAATCGATCGAATGTCGACCAGACGCGACACCAGCGAGAGAAAATCAACATGGTCAAGCGCCGCAACCTCAGGCGTAAAGGGAACGGCCACCACCGCATCGACCCCGGTTTGAGCCAAGGCATGCAGACGGTCGGCCGTCGTCATCAATTTTTGAGCGGGCGAAGGGCTCACCACAACGTCCGGGTCGGGATCGAAGGTAACCACGACCGCCTTACAGCCATGGGCACGGGCATCACGGACAAGCGCTTCGATGAGTTCCTGGTGTCCACGGTGAACGCCGTCGAACACGCCAATGGCGATTGAAGCGGCACCCAAGTGCTCACACTCATCAAACGTATCGGCAGCAACGATGCGAGCCTCGTCCGACTCGTCTGCGAAAAAGACACGAGCGAGCTCTCGAGCGGACAACATCATCGAACACCGCCGATTGCCTGCGGAAACACGTGCTCCATGACAAAGCGGCCGCCCTCAATGCGGGCGAGCGCCTTGAGTCCCCCATCGAGCACCAACGCAAACGGCGCCTTCGAGGAATCGAAATCGGCAAGCGCACGCTCAACGGGAATGCGTCGGCCGCAGAGCAGGTCGTCGGCAAGAATGCCCGGCAAGTCAACACGTGTGGCGCCCAGGGCCGCAATGGGATCCAGGGCAAAGCCAGCCGCGGACTCGGGAGAAAGCTCCTCGACCGCATGACAAGCGCCAATGGAAACAACACCGGAAGCCGTGCGGCGCAGCGCGGAAATATGCGCGGCGCTATCGCAAGCGTGGCCCAGGTCGCGAGCGAGCGCACGGATATAGGTGCCCTTGCTCACCGAGAACGCCACGGTCCACACACACGTATCACCTTCGCCGCCCACGGCGATCAGGTCGGCGGCATAGACCTCGACGGGGCGCGGAGGTAGGTCCACCGCATTGCCCTCGCGAGCAGACTTGTAGGCGCGAACGCCATTGACCGAGATAGCAGAAAACGCCGGCGGCACCTGCATCTGCGGGCCCAGCATGGCGGCCAAGCGCTCACGAGCATAGGCAGGATCGCGGAGCTCGTTGGCAACAGCCACCGTGCGGACCGCCTCGCCCTCCGCATCATCGGTATTGGTCTCGGCGCCAAACGAGATGTCGGCGACATAGCTTTTGGTATCGAGGGTTAGCATGCCCAGCAGACGAGTAGCCTGGCCCACGCCCACCACCATGACGCCGGATGCCATGGGGTCGAGCGTGCCGGCATGGCCGACGCGCCGCTCATGGAGGGCGCGTCGGCATTGCGAGACCACATCGTGGGACGTGCAGCCCACCGGCTTATCGACGGCGAGCAGCATATTCAGTTGAGAAGGCGTACGACGAGCCATGTACCATCCAAAAAGTTAAAGCTCGACGGTCACCGAAGCGGGATCCTCCCCCACCAGCTCGGCCAGCATGGGAAGTGCCACGGCGAGCGTCTCGCGAATTGTTCCGTTGTTGGAAAAGCCGGCGGCGGCATGATGCCCGCCACCGCCAAAGTTGGCAGCGATCTCGGACACATCGAGGTCACCCTTGGAGCGCAGGTTGCCGCGCACCTTGGTATCGCCGTCGATGCCCTTTAAGAACAGGCAGACCTCGACGCCCATCACCGAACGCACCACATCGACCAGACCGTCACATTCATCCGAGGTGACGCCGCAGGCCTCAAGGTCGCTCTGGTAGGCATAACTATACGCCACGCGCCCATGCGCGACCGTCTTGATGCGGCCCATAACGATGGACTTGAGGTGCAAAAACTCAACGCGCATGCTCTGATATACCTCGAGTGCTACACGCGCCGGATCGGCACCGTGAGCAACCAGACGCGAGGCCGCATGGAACGCGGCGGCATCGGCGTTTTGGTACTGAAAACGGCCGGTATCGGTAACCAAGCCACACAGCAGGCAGGTCGCAACGCCATCACGTGCAACAATGCCACAATTGTCCAAGAAGCGGTCGATGATCATGGCGCAGGCCGCGGCATCGACGCGCCTCAGACTGAACTCGGCAAACTCCTCGCGCGCCGGATGATGATCGAAGCACACCACATGCTTGGAGCGACGAAGCACCTCGGCAGAATTATTGAGGCGCCCGACGACCGGTACGTCCACCGAGATGAACAGGTCAGGATTGCCGGCGTACGCAGATGCCGGCACCAGGCGATCGGAGCCTTCCATAAAGCGGTAGATACGCGGAACCGGGTCATCGTCTGCCAGCAGCAGCGCAATGTCCTTGTTGGGGAAAAACTTCATGAGCGAAAGGCCCAGACCCAATACGGAGCCCAAGGCGTCGCCATCGGGAGAAGTATGTCCCGAAATCGCAATGGAGGACGCACCCTCGATGAGCTCGAGGATGCGTCGCTGAATATCTGCAGACTCGCACGAGGCGAGGTCGGCGGAATTAGTCATCTAAAGCTGCCTCCTGGGCGGCATCCGCTATCGGATAGCCGTCCTCGTCTTTTTCGATCGCAAGCGTGGCGGGAACGTTTTCCAGCGCACGCGTGATGCGCTCGGCCTCATCGGTCGAGCGATCGATGCGGAAATCGAGCTCGGGCGTGACGCGCCAATCGAGCGAGCGGGCCAACAGGCTACGGATGCGGCCCTTGGCGCTGGCGAGCGCCTCCATGACCTCGTCGTAGCGGCTCGCGTCGCACGACACGTACACGCGCGCGAACGAGCGGTCCACCGCGACCTCGACCGCGGTCAGGGTGACCAGGTCGAGACGCGGATCGGAAACCTCAAAGAGCAGGATATAACCGAGCTTCTCGCGAAGCTGCTCGCCCAGACGGCGGGTTGCCTGCGTTTGCTTCATAGCGCTACCCCCTACTCGGTACGGGCAACCTGGTCAATGCGGTAGCCCTCAATGGTGTCGCCAGGCTTGATGTCCTGGAAGTTCTCCAGGCCAATACCGCCCTCGGAGCCGCTCTTGAGGCTCTTGGCCTCGTCCTTGTAGTGGCGCATCGAGGCGATTTTACCGTTGAAGACCACGATGCCGTCGCGCACCAGGCGTACGGAATCGGTCGCGGCGATCTCGCCCTCTTCGACGCGGACACCGGCGGCGATGCCGACTTTGGGCACCTTGAAGGTGTCCAGAACGGTCGCAGTGCCCGTGGAGACCTCAACCTCGGTGGGCTTGAGCATGCCGATACGGGCGGCGTCGAGGTCCTCGAGGCACTTGTAGATGACGTCGTAGCAACGGATCTCAACGCCCTCGCGCTCGGCGGCGGAGCGGGCCTTACCGTCGGGACGGACGCCAAAGCCGATGATGATGGCGTTGGAGGCGTCGGCCAGAACGACGTCGGTCTCGTTGATGGCGCCGACGGCGGAGTGGATCGTGTTGATGCGGACCTCGGACTGATCCATCTTGTCGAGCGAGTCCTGAAGGGCCTCGATGGAACCCTGGACGTCGGCCTTAATGATCAGGTTGAGTTCCTTGACCTCGGCATCGGCAATGGTCTCAAAGAGGTTCTCGAGCGTGACGTGCTTGACACGGCTCTGCTCCTCGATACGGGCCTTCAGCGAACGCTCGTCGGCAAGGGCGCGAGCCTCGCGCTCGTCCTCGAACACGCGGAACTCGTCACCGGCGTTGGGCACGGACTGCAGGCCCAGGATCTCGACGGCGTCGGAGGGACCAGCCTCGGTGACGGCACGGCCCA
This sequence comes from Collinsella sp., assembly GCA_048449885.1. Lineage (GTDB taxonomy): Bacteria > Actinomycetota > Coriobacteriia > Coriobacteriales > Coriobacteriaceae > Collinsella. Next base: position 3,666 of record DBGBJN010000107.1, on the reverse strand, counting down.
TGGGGTCGAGCATGGCGCGGACGCGACCGTAGGTAAGGCCGGCGACCAACGTATCGCCCACGTGCAGGGTACCGCGGGTCACGAGCACGGTAGCGACCGAGCCGCGGCCCTTGTCGAGCTTGGCCTCGAGGACGTTGCCGGAGGCAAAGGTGTCCGGGTTGGCCTTGAGCTCGAGTACATCGGCCTGGAGCAGCACGGTCTCCAGAAGGTCGTCGATACCGATCTTCTGCTTGGCCGAGATGTTGACGAACATATTCTGTCCGCCCCACTCCTCGGGGATGACGCCGTACTCGGTGAGCTCCTGACGCACACGGTCGGGGTTGGCGCCGGGCTTATCGATCTTGTTGACGGCGACGACGATGGGTACGCCGGCAGCCTTGGCGTGGTTGATCGACTCGACGGTCTGGGGCATGACGCCGTCGTCGGCGGCCACGATCAGAATGACGATGTCGGTCACCTTGGCGCCACGGGCACGCATAGCAGTAAAGGTGGCGTGGCCCGGGGTATCGATAAAGGTGATCTTGCGGTCGTTGATCATGACCTGCGAAGCGCCGATGGCCTGCGTAATGCCGCCCGCCTCGCCGGCAGCAACGCCGGTGTGACGGATGGCGTCGAGCAGCGACGTCTTGCCGTGGTCGACGTGACCCATGACGGTGACGACCGGGGCACGCGGCTTAAGGTCGGCGGGATCGTCGTAGAACGAGAAGGTGTTCTCCTCCTCGGGGGTGATGATCTTGATCTGACGGCCCAGGTCGTCGGCAACGAGCTCAACGAGGTCGTCGGACATGGACTGCGTCATGGTGAGCGGCGTACCCAGCAGGAACAGGCGCTTGATGATGTCGTTGGCCGGAACGTCGAGCGCCTCGGCAAGCTCCTGGACGGTAACGCCCTGGGAGACCTTGATGGCGTCGAGGTCCTCGGGGTTCACGCCCTGGGCCAGCGCCTCCTCTATCTTGCGCTCCTCCTGAGCCTTGGCAGCCTCGCGCTCGCGCTTCTCCTTGCGCTTCTTGCGGCGACCGGTGGACTCGCGAGAGGCCTCCTCGACGGCGGCACGAGCCTCCTCGAGCACCTTCTCGCGGCTGTACTCCTCGGCCTCGCGAGCCATGCGGCTGTAGTGGTCCTCTTCGTTGTTGTGACCGCCCTTGCGCTTCTTGCCCTTGCCCTGCTTATCGGGGTTGGGGAAGTCCATGCCGGCAGCGACGTTGTTGCTGGCGTTGGTGCGATGGCTGTGCGGACGGCTCTCGGAGGCGTTGCGCTCGGAGTTGTTGTCGGAAGCGTTGCGATCGTTTCGACGGCCACCGCGGCGGTCGTTGTTGCCGCCACGACGGTTACCGCGCTCGGCGGCGCGCTCGGCCTTGGCCTTGTCCTCGGCGTCCTTCTTCTCCTTGAGCACGGTCTCCTGTGCGGCGATCTGGTCGAGCAGCGAACGGAAGCGCGAACCGGAGTCGGAAGCGGGAACGGCGCGGCGCTGGGCCTCGCGGGCAGCCTCCTCCTTCTCGCGGGCAAGGCGCTCCTGCTCGGCCTTCTTCTTGGCCTCGGCCTCGGCGCGGGCAGCCTCCTCGGCAGCCTGGGCTGCGGCAAACTGGCGACGCTCCTCCTCGCGGGCCTTCTCGGCGGCGATGCGCTCGCGCTCGGCCTCGGCGGCGCGAGCGGCCTCCTCGGCGGCAGCTGCCTGCTCCTCGGCCTGCTTGGCGGCCTCAACTTCCTGGGCGCGGGCCTCGATCACCGAGGCGAGCTGCTTGCGAACCATGGCGACATAGGCGTCCTCCAAGGCGGAGGAAGCGGACTTAGCGGGAATCTTCATATCGGCGAGATGACCCATCAGTTCCTTGGAGGTCATGCCGAACTCTTTGGCCAGGGTGGACACACGGACTTTTGCCATATGACTTCACCTACCCTTTCTGGCACCTTGGGTGCCTAGAGACTGAACGAGCGTGGGAGACGCGCCGGGACCCGCCCGGCGCGACCGCGCGCTAGATCAGGTCCTCCGCATCATCGAAGGCGTCGGTGTCGTGGACACCGCAGAAACGGGAGCCGGGACGAGCCTGGTTGCGGCACTGGATGCCGTCCTCGGACACATACTCGCAGCGGCGGACGTCCTCGTCCTCCTCGTCACCGATCAGGTCGGCGGCGGGCTCCTCGTGAACGGGAACGTTTTTGAGGATGTCGGCGGCAAGGGTCTCGGACTTGATGTCGATGTGCCAGCCGGTCAGGCGCGCGGCGAGGCGGGCGTTCTGGCCCTCCTTGCCGATGGCGAGGGACAGCTGGTCGTCGGGCACGATGACGCCGGCGTAGGCCTTCTCCTCGTCGATGAGGACGCGGGTGACCTTGGCGGGCGACAGGGCGTTGGCGACGTAGACGGCAGGATCGGCATCCCAAAGGATGACGTCGACGCGCTCGCCACGGAGCTCGCCCACGACAGCGCGAACACGGCTGCCCTTGGGGCCGACGCAGGCGCCCACGGGATCCAGACGGTCGTCGAGCGAGTGGACGGCGACCTTGGAGCGCTGGCCGGGCTCGCGGGCGATCGACTTGATCTGGACGGTGCCCTCATAGATCTCGGGCACCTCCTGCTCAAACAGACGACGCATGAGCTCGGGGTGGGTACGGGAGATGACAATCGGCGGACGGCTGTGCTCGCCACGAACCGGCTGCAGGTTGGAGTTGGGGTCGCGAACGTCGATGATCACGGCCTTGATGTGCTGGTTGTGCAGGTAACGCTCGCCCATCGGACGCTCGTTGCGCTCGTTCTCGTAACGGCGCTGGTCGAAGTGCGGAAGCTCGGCCTCGACGCCCTCGCGGATCTTAACGATCGTAAAGTCGGGAGTGGACTGCAGCACGGTACCGCTGATGAGGTCACCGATGCGGCCGGAGAACTCCTCGTAGATCTGCTCGCGGGCGGAGTTACGCACGATGGCGTTGATCTCGGCCTTGGCGTGCTGGGCAGCGATGCGGCTCGTGTTCTTGGGGGTAACGTCGATCTCCTCGAACTCGGTGAAGTTGCCCTCCTCGTCCATGGAATCGTCGATCGGCTCCAGGCGGTAGACGTAGATCTTGCCGGTGGTGCGGTCGATGGTCACCTTGGCGCCCCACTCAAGATGCAGGATCTCGGCATAGCTCTTGGCGAGCGACTGCTCCAGGCGGTCGATCAGGTAGAGCTGGTCGATGTGCTTCTCCTGGCAAAGCTCCATCAGGGCGGACATCATGTCGGATGCTGCCATCTTACTTTCCTTCCTTCGCGGGCTTGAAGTCGTAGGTGGGCTTCAACTTGCACTTTTTAACATCACAGAAATCGAGGGTGACGGACTCGCCGTCCTCGAGCTCGAGGGTCACGTTCGTCTCGGTCGCGGCGGCAATCTTGCCGGAGTACTTGCGACGGCCCTCGGTGGCGATGGAGGTGAGCTCGCAGTCCTCGCCCACAAAGCGGGCAAAGTCGCGCGGGCGGCGCAGCGGGCGCGCCATACCCGGGCTCGACACCTCGAGCGTGTAGCTCGAAGAAATGGGGTCGAGCTCCTCGATCACGTCGCCGACCCACTTGGTATTGGCCGTGACGTCGTTGAGCGACAGGCTCTGACCCTCGGCACCCTCGATACGCACACGCACGCAGGGGGCCTTGGTGGCGCCCACGAGCTCAACGTCGACAATATCGACATCGTGCTGGGGAGC
>DBGBJN010000106.1:0-8890 GCA_048449885.1 Collinsella sp. | reverse complement strand
TCACGCCGGCCTTGAGTGCGGCCTGTTTGCCGAGGCCCTGCACGGCCTGGACGCCATCGCCGTGGGCCCGACGCTCTCCGATGTCCACACCCCGGACGAGAGCATGGAGCTCGCTTCTGCCGAGCGCTTCTACGAGCTGCTCATCGACGTCCTCAAGCGCCTCGCTGCGTAAAGGTTGCGCTAGTAGCAGTCCGAGTCACGTGCTAGCGGATTGCAAATGACATTACGAGAGGGGGCATTCGAGCGTTTGCGACGGGTGCCCCCCCCTCTTTTGTTTGATAATTGCGAAATTACGGCCACCTAGTCCATTTCTGCCCTGATGAGGTCGAGGGTGCGCTGGCAGTTTTCGCGGACGGGGCCGAGCATATGCTTGCGCAGGTCCGCCATGCCGGGCAGGTCGGCGTATTCGTCCATGACCTCTTCCATGCAAATGGGCACCTCGTAGGCGAGGTCCATCATGGTCGCAAAGCAAAACTTCTCGGATAGCCCGGCATCGGTGAGCGTCGCCTCCAGCGCGGGGTCGCCCATACCGTGGTATCGGCGGATAGCGCCTGGACCGATGCGCCCCACACGATTTTCGCCGCCAACGCTCATGGCAAGGCGCGCCCGGCGGCGCATGCGCTCGTATGCCAGCCCCGATGCGACATCGTACATTCGAGCCATCATGGCTGCGCCGTCGTTTCCAAGGAGCAGGGAATAGTTTTTCGCGTGCGCATCCGGTGCGCCGATAATGGCGTTGAAGAACAGTATCTGCGTAAACAGATACAGGTTAAGTTGATGGTGGCTCGTATTGACGAGGAGCTCTTGAATGTCGCGTGTGGTCGGGCCGCCGTCTGCCGTGTACTTTTGGGCGGGCATCACCCCAAGTGCCTGACAGAGGTCTTCTTGATGTAGGCGCCTGATCGTTCCGTCTTCGACTTTCACGCGGTCATAGCGCTCAACAATGAGGGCAGGTTCGTCCTCAAATAAGCGATATTCAACGTTTGCCGTTGCGATACCTGCGCGCTGGGCGCTTTTCATGCAGACAAACTCATTGAGAGCCTCGAGTTTAAATCCGATAACGCCATTTTTGAAAATATGCGTCGTGGGCGAGGAGCCCATGCATTCGCACCAGTGGCCGTTTATGAACGCGAGCGCGAACTTGCCCTGGTTGCCTCCAAGTGACCAACTTTCATCTAGACCCATCCACGATGCATCGCGGTCATCTCTGATCGACTTGAGACGGAGAGCAATTTCGTGGTCGTCTATAGGGCGGTATTCGCCAGCGCGATGCAGGACGGCGTCGGCGTCTTCTTCGGCATAAAACTGCACTCCGCCCGGACAGTCGAGTCCGATATGGCTGAGCAACGCAATGGGATTGTTGGGCCTAACGTCGAATTCGGCGGCAATCGCTTTTCGTTGGTCCTCGCTGTCGGGTAGAAGGCCAAACAGGTACGGATTCATGACCTGTTGGCCGTATGTGCGATTTGATACGGGTATGTTGGTCGATAAGGCTGGCCCGTCATAGTCTTGGTCGTAGGAAAAGCTGATAAGACCTTTCTCATCTTGTGCGAGCGTTCCCGCAGGTACGCCGCAAATAATAGTCCGAAGCGTTTTTCTGGCCATAGACTATTTCCCTTCAGACTTGGCTTGGGCGGGTGCGTTAGCGGCAATCGAGACTCCGAGATTGGACATGGCGAAATCGGCGAAGGCCCTGTCGTAGAGCTCGGACGTAAGGGGGGTATCTGCAAGAGCCGGAATGGTTGTGCTGCGACGGTTGCGATGATGAAGACGTTGGTCGTGATGGCGTCTGGAGGTGCTGCAAGGTTGATCAGCATGCGGGGCGTCGACTGGGTGCTCATTTTTCGTTTCGCTTATATCCCCTTGTGCTGCGAGCGCCAGTCCAAGAGCGTCGAAAATCGCCAGCAACTTGTCGAGTCGAATGCCGGTGGCGTCTCCTAGCTCGAGCGATGCGAGCAGGCGCTCCGAAACACCGGCCTTTTTGGCGAGGGCGGCACGGGTGAGACCCTGAGTCTCGCGTGCCTGGCGCACGTAGATGCCAGCTTGGCGCGGTGTGGTGATGGGAAGGGTATCCACGGCGATCTCCTAACGTGCAGACTTTTGCATATCAGTATGACATGCAAAAGTCTGCATGAATAGGCATTATGCAAAACTCTGCATGAGACTCCTACATTGACGTTGGCTTATGAGAGGCGTTTTTTATATCGCGAGGATCCCGAGGTGCTCAAGCAGGATTTTAAGCCCGATGAGGATGAGCACGACGCCGCCCACGATGGTGGCGGGTTTTTCGTAGCGCGCGCCAAAGGTGTGGCCAATCGCCACGCCGGCGACGGAGAAGATAAACGTTGTGATGCCTATAAGCGATACAGCGGGCACGATGTCGACCGAGAGCGCGGCAAATGAGATGCCCACGGCTAGGGCGTCGATTGAGGTGGCGATAGCGAGGATCAGGTACTCGACCAGGTCAATCTTTTCGGCATCCTTGCCGTCGTCTTCATCCTCGTCCTCGGTAAAGGCTTCCCACAGCATTTTGCCGCCGATGAAGGCGAGCAGGATAAAGGCGATCCAGTGGTCGATGGGGCCGATGATGCCCATAAACTGGCTGCCAAGCGCCCATCCGATTACGGGCATGCCGGCCTGAAAGCCGCCAAAGAACAGGCCGAGCACCACGGCGACTTTAAGGTTGATCTTTTTCATGCCGAGACCTTTGCAGATGGAAACGGCAAAGGCGTCCATCGAAAGGCCAACGGCGAGCAACACGAGCTCTGCGAGTCCCATAGTCTGGCTCCCTCTCTGCGGGCAGGCCCGCGTGTACCTCTTGAGGGAGTAATAAAAAAGACCCGTGGCGTACGCGTTGCGCGCACAGCCACGAGTCTCGTTCATTAAGGCAAGCCAGGCCGCATCGGCCAGTGTGTTGACTTACCGCGCCACCGGAGGCGAATCCGGTCACGCGACTACTCCCTCATTTATGCGAATCCCGATGCTACCACATGAACAGCTGATTTGGGTTGGGCTCTCAGCTGTGTTCGCTCATTCTGTAAGCATCGGATTTCGCAAGCGCCGCAGGGACAAACCGTGAGAAACTATTTAGCGTTTATGGAGCGTATACGATGGGAGCGATGCCTTGGATAAGAACGAGCTGCAAAAGCGTATGGAACAGGCCATCCGCCTGACGGCACCTGGTCAGCCGATCCGCACCGCCCTCGACATGATCATCGCCGGTCACCTGGGCGCCCTTATCTGCGTCGGCGACACCGAAAACGTGCTCGCTGCCGGTAACGACGGCTTCCCGCTCAACATTTCGTTTACCTCGAACCGCCTGTTCGAGCTTTCCAAGATGGACGGCGCCATCGTTATCGATGGCGACCTCACCCAGATCCTGCGCGCCAACTTCCACCTCAATCCCGATCCCTCGCTCGCCACGAGTGAGACGGGCATGCGTCACCGTACTGCCGCTCGCATGTCGGTGCTCACCGATGCCATCGTGATCTCGGTTTCGGCTCGTCGCGCCGTCGTCAACGTGTACGTCCACGGCAAGAGCTACGAGATCCAGCCCGTCACCACCATCATGAGCTCGGTCAACCAGCTCGTCGCCACGCTCCAGACTACCCGTCAGTCGCTCGATCGCTCCCTGCTGCGCCTGACGGCCCTCGAGCTCGACGACTACGTCACACTCGCCGACATTACCGGTATTTTCTCGAGCTTCGAGATCATGCAGCAGGCAAAGACCGAGCTTAAGGATTGCATTGTCAAGCTGGGCAACCAGGGTAAGCTCGTGCAGATGCAGCTCGAGCAGCTCGCGGGCTCCAGCATGGATACCGAATACGACTTGATGATCCGCGACTACGCGAGCGATTCCTCTGAGGCCAACGCCGAGAAGATTCGCGCCGAGCTGAGCCGTATGACGCCTAAGGACCTGTCCGACCCGCAGCACGTGGCGGCAGTTCTGGGCTATGACGACTTGGACGAGGACTCCGTCATGACGCCGCTGGGCCTGCGCACGCTTTCGCGCGTGTCCGTCGTGCGCGACGGCGTGGCCGAGAAGATCGTCGACGAGTACGGCTCGCTGCAGGAGCTCATGGACGACATCAGCGAGGATCCGGAGCGCTTGGGCGACTTTGGCGTCAACAACCCTGCCATTCTTGCGGACTCGCTGTACCGCATGAAGGGCACCAAACAGGGGAACGCATAATGGCGCCCGTATGCGCCGTGGTCGTTGCCGGCGGCAGCGGCCAGCGCTTTGGAAATCCCGGCGGCAAGCAGCTCGTTAATGTGGCGGGCCGTCCGCTCATGAGCTGGTCCATCCGCGCGTTCGATCGTAGCGATAAGGTCGGCCATATCGTAGTGGTTTGCCCTGCCGAGCGCCGTGCCGAGATGCGCCGCCTGGCCATTGACCCGTTTGACTATGACACGCCCATCAGCTTTGCCGATGCCGGCGATACCCGTCAGGATTCCACCCGTGCCGGCGTGCATGCGGTTCCGGCGGGTTTCGAATATGTCGCCATCCACGACGGCGCTCGTCCGCTCATTACGACCGAGGCCATCGACCACGCTATCGACGTGCTCGTGAGCGACCGTGCCCTCGACGGTGTCGTGTGCGGTCAGCCCGCGATCGACACGCTCAAGATCGTTGACGGCGATAATATCGTCGAGACGCCGCCGCGTGAACTCTACTGGGCAGCGCAGACGCCGCAGATCTTTAGCGTCGATGCTATGAAGCGCGCCCACGCTGCAGCCATTGCCGAGGGCTTTATCGGTACCGATGATTCGTCGCTGGTCGAGCGCATGGGTGGGCGCGTCCGCTGCGTCCAGAGCCCACGCGATAACCTTAAGGTGACGGTGCCCGAGGACCTGCGTCCCGTAACCGCGATTCTGCTTGGCCGCATGGCCGAGGGAGAGGACCTTCCCCATGTTCAGTAACCTGCGCATTGGCCATGGCTACGACGTTCACCGTCTGGTGGAGGGGCGTCGATGTATCATCGGCGGTGTCGACATTCCCTACGAGCGCGGCCTGCTGGGCCACTCGGATGCCGATGTGCTCGCGCACGCCTTGGCCGACGCCATTCTGGGCGCCTGCCGTGGGGGAGACATCGGCAAGCTATTCCCCGACACCGATCCCGCCTACGAGGGTGCCGATTCGATGGTGCTGCTTGCCCGCGTGATGGACTATGCGCGTGAGCTGGGCTTTGAGTTTGTCGATGCCGATTGCACCATTGCCTGCCAGCAGCCTAAGATCACCCCGCATCGCGATGCCATGCGCGCCAACCTTGCCCATGCCCTGGGCGTTGACGTCGAAAACGTGGGCGTCGCCGCCACTACGACCGAAAAGCTCGGTTGGGAAGGCCAGGGCGAGGGAATCGGCGCCTGGGCCGTCTGCCTGCTACAGAAAACCGTTAAGGAGTAACGAATGCGTATCTACAACAGCGCTACCCATAAAAAGGAAGAGTTCCAGCCCATCGAGTCCGGCAAGGTCCGCATGTACGTGTGCGGCCCCACGGTCTACGACAACATCCACATCGGCAACGCCCGTACGTTCATCAGCTTTGACGTGATTCGCCGCTGGCTCATCGCGAGCGGTTACGAGGTCACGTTCGCCCAGAACCTCACCGATGTCGACGACAAGATCATCAAGCGCGCCAACGAGCAGGGCCGTACGGCCGCCGAGGTCGCGACGGAGTTCTCCGACAAGTTCATCGGCGTCATGCGCGCCGCCAACGTGCTCGATCCCGATGTGCGCCCCCGCGCCACCAAGGAGATCGGCCCCATGATCGCCATGATCAAGACGCTTATCGAGCAGGGCCACGCTTACGCAGCCGATAACGGCGACGTGTACTTTGCCGTGCGCAGCGATCCCAACTATGGTCAGGTCTCGGGCCGCAACATCGACGACCTTATGGTTGGCGCGCGCATCGAGGAGAACGAGGACAAGAACGACCCGCTCGACTTTGCCCTGTGGAAGGCCGCCAAGCCCGGCGAGCCCAGCTGGCCGAGCCCCTGGGGCGAGGGCCGTCCCGGTTGGCACACCGAGTGCGCCGCCATGGTGCATCGCTACCTGGGCACTCCGATCGACATCCACGGCGGCGGCTCCGACCTTGCCTTCCCGCATCACGAGAACGAGTGCGCCCAGGCCACCTGCGCCTGGCACCAGGGCTTCTCCAACACCTGGATGCACACGGGTATGCTGCTGGTTGACGGCGAGAAGATGTCCAAGTCGCTCGGAAACTTCTTTACGCTGGCCGAGGTCCTCGAGCAGCACTCCGCTGCCGCCCTGCGCCTGCTGATGCTGCAGACGAGCTATCGCTCGCCGCTCGACTTTTCTTGGGAGCGCCTGGAGGGTGCCGAGAACTCGCTCACGCGTATCGCCGGTACGGTCGAGAACCTGCGTTGGGCCGCGAACCACGCGACGGCCGATGCCGACGAAGCGGCTGCCGAGGCGTTTGCCGCCAAGGCCGCCGAGACCCGTGCCACCTTTAAGGAGTGCATGGACGACGACTTTAACACCGCTGGTGCCATGGGTGCCGTCTTTGGCTTTGTGACTGAGTGCAACCAGTACCTGGAGCAGGCGGGCGACGCTGCCGACAAGACCGCCGCGCTTGCCGCCGCCGACACGCTGGCCGAGCTGCTCGATACGTTTGGCGTCGAGCTTCCCGAGCCCAAGGTCGAGCTGCCGCTGGGTCTGCTGGGCGTTGCCGCCGGCCTGGTCGCCTACACGGGCGACGACGTGGACGAGGCCGCTGCCAAGATTCTCGAGGCCCGCGCCGAGGCCCGTGCCGCCAAGAACTGGGACCTGGCAGACGCCATCCGCGACCAGCTCAAGGACCTGGGCCTCACCATTGAAGATACGGCCGCGGGTACTCGTATTAAGACCCTCTAGTATTTGTCGACCGTTCGAGGTGTGGCAGATTGCCTTGAAAGGGGAAGGCATAGACCTGGTGGTCATGCCCGACGATTGAAAGGCAAGGTGCCGTGGCTCGGACGGTCGATTCTTGTTCGTTATCTATTTAAGGAGGCCGTTTTATGGCCGACAATCGCAAGCGTGTACCGCGTGGAGGCAAACAGGCCGCTTCTGGCTCGCGTCCGATTCGCCACAATGACCGCGCTGCCGCTCCCAAGGGCCAGCGCGATCGCACCCAGGCCGCACGTCCGCAGCGCGATCGCAACCGCGACGCTGCCCAGGCTCCCAAGGGTGAGTTCATCGAGGGTCGCCGTGCTGCTGCCGAGGCGCTGCGCACCGGTTTTCCCATCAAGTGCGCGCTCATTGCCGAGGGCGGGGAGCGCGATGCCGCCTTGTCGCGCCTGGTCGACGACCTCAACGCTGCGGGCGTCCGCATCAAGTATGTGCCGCGCGCGCAGCTCGACGCACTGTCGAGCCATGGCGCTCACCAGGGTATCGCGCTCGAGGTTGGTAACTTCCCTTACGCTGATGTCGCCGACATCCTCGACCGCGCGGGTGACGGACCGGCGCTCGTCGTCGTGCTCGACCATGTGACTGACGACGGCAACTTTGGTGCCATCGTGCGTTCCGCCGAGGTTGTGGGCGCGGCCGGCGTCATCATCGCCAACAAGCGCGCCGCCGGCGTGACCGTGGGCAGCTACAAGACTTCAGCCGGCGCCGTCATGCATCTGCCTATCGCGCAGGTGCCCAACATCGCCCGCGCACTCGACGATCTTAAGGACGCTGGCTTTTGGGTGGGCGGTGCCTCCGAGCACGCCGAAGGCAGTTGCTGGGATGCTCCCTTCGAGGGCCGCGTGGCGCTCGTCATGGGCTCCGAGGGCGACGGCATCTCGCGCCTGGTGCTCGAGAAATGCGACTTTTTGGCCAAGCTTCCCCAGCGCGGCATGACCGAGAGCCTCAATGTTGCCCAGGCGACCACGGCGCTGTGCTTTGAGTGGCTGCGCCGCAACGCCGGCGAGCTCATGGGGGAGGAGTAGCGCATGTCCAAAAAGAACCGCGCCAAGTCCAAGGCCAAGCGCTTTGGCGAGGGCTCGGCCAAGCCGATTGTTTCGGCCGCGACCTATGGCGTGGGCGGCAATGCGTTTGCGCAGGCCATCGCCGATCCGGTCTCGACGGTGCACTCCAACAAGCCCGAGCTGCTGGTGGTCGACGGCTACAACGTGATCCACTGTACGCCGCGCTACGAAAAGCTCGTGTACGATCATTCCGACGATCCGTATTCCAGCGACGTTCACGATATGGCGCGCACTGCCCTCATCAACGACGTTGCTGCGTTTGCCCAAGGCCGCTACGAGGCCGTAATCGTGTTTGACGGTGCGGGCAATATCTCCAGCGAGCGCCCCAACCTGCCGGCCCGTGGCGTGCGCATCGAGTTTTCGCCGACGGGCGTCTCGGCCGATACCGTGGTGCAAAAGCTCTGCATCGAGGCGCGCGAGGAAGGCCGCGCGTGCTCCGTTGTATCGAGCGACGGCACAATCCAGGCCGTCGTCATGGGCAAGGGCGTTACGCGCATCTCGAGCCGCATGCTGGTGGACGAGATCAAACAGATCGATAACGACGTTCACGAGGCAGAGGAAGCTCCGCAGATCAAGATGACCCTGGGCAGTCGCCTAAGTCCCGATGCGCTGGCCAAGCTCAAGGCGTTGCGCGGGAGGTAGGGGATTGTCCATAGAGACCCGTTTCCCAATTGGCCAGCCCGTTGATTTGTAATCAATGGGCTGCGGGCTTACCGTCGCCAAAACGAATAGTTTTTGGTTCTGGCGAACAGATAAAACTATTCGTTCTGACGAAGGGTTTTGAGATGTGGTCGGTCAAAGGGTCTGTTGCGCCTCGTCCGCAATTCCTTTATTCTTAACTGGCTTCGCGTGAAAGCGCCAAGTGTGCCAGTGTGGCGCAACGGTAGCGCAACTGATTTGTAATCAGTGGGTTGCAGGT
>DBGBJN010000105.1:0-13449 GCA_048449885.1 Collinsella sp. | reverse complement strand
ATGTTGTAGTCAATGGCGGGATTTGCAGTGAGCGTGTAAATCATGAATGTTCCTTTCACGAAGCAACGTGTTAATGAAAGTATATTCCACGCATCGGTAAAAGGCTAGGACAACTCGGTGAACGGTGTGGAAGCGATGAAGTACGGCAGGACATCTCTCCCCTATGACGGAACAAAAAGGCGCCCTGGCCGAAACCGGGGCGCCGCATGCGCACGAATATGTCGCGTTTCGATTACTGACGATCGAGCTTGCGGACAGCAACGCGCTTGCTGTACTCGTCGACGTGACCAAAGTCGCCAATACCGACGGATTCGGCGACGTTGGCGCCGGTGGCCATAGCGAGCTTCATGGCCTCCTCGACGTTGTCGCGATCCCTGTACCACTTGTGCAGGAACGCAGCGAGGGTGCAATCGCCGGCGCAGACGGAAGAAACCAGCTTGATGTTGAACTCACGCTTGGCGTACCAGATGTCCACGCCGTTGGAGAAGTAAGCGTCGCCGCGGCTACCACGGGTGAGCAGCACGTTCTGAACGCCAGCGTCGTGAGCCATCTTCATGGCAACGCGAACCTCGTCGTCGGTATCGACCGGCACGCCGAAGATGGCCTTCATCTCGTGATGGTTCGGCTTGATGAGCAGCGGCTTCTTGTGAGCGAGCTCCTTGAGCTTGTCGGAGGACAGGTCCAGGACGACGTCGGCGCCACGAGCCTGAGCGTGCTCCATGACCTGAGCCAGGAAGTCAGGCGTAGCTTTGGGAGGCACGGAGCCGGAAACGATCAGGCACTCGAGATCGCCCGCGGTGTCCAGGATGTTGTAGAGCTCCTCCTGGTGCTGCGGCGTGATCGGAGCACCCGGGTTCAGGATGCCGTACTCGTGCTGGCCATCGTTGACGTAGGTGTTAATGCGCGTGATACCGTCGGTCCAGACCGGGCGGCACAGGCAACCCAGGTTCATGACCTCCTCGACGATGAACTTGCCCGTGAAGCCGGCGAAGAAGCCGAGCGCGACGGTATCGACGCCCATCTTCTTAAAGGCGAAGGACACGTCGAGGCCCTTGCCGTTAGCCGTGTAGCTGGCCGAGCCGGTGCGGACGTTCTCGTCGGGCTCGAGCGGAGAGCTCGAAACCGTCATGTCGACAGCTGGGTTAGCGGTTAGCGTGTAGAACATTTACAGTACCCCCTGTATATGTGAGGGCCGCGTGGCCGGCCCATTCCAACCACGCGGTTACCTCTGATACCAAATTAACGAGCTGCGGACTCGAGCAGCGCCTTGACCTCGGCGGCGGTGTTGCAGGCGAGCGCCTTCTCGGCGAGCTCGTCGCACTCGGCCTTGGTCCACTGGCTGATGGTCTTGCGGGCGCGCAGGATCGACGGAGCGCTCATCGAGAACTCCTCCAGGCCCCAGCTGATCAGCAGCGGCTCGAGCAGCGGATCGGCAGCGGCCTCGCCGCACATGCCGACCATAATGCCGGCCTTCACGCCGCTCTCGATGATGTTCTTGAGCGAGCGGAGCACGGCGGGATAGTACACCTGGTACAGGTTGGAGATGGTGTCGTTGCCACGGTCGGCGCACATGGTGTAACCGATCAGGTCGTTGGTGCCAATGGAGAAGAAGTCGGCGACCTCGGCCAGACGGTCAGCGAGCAGCGAAGCGGCGGGCGTCTCGACCATAATGCCGACCTCGATGTTCTCGTTGAACTTGCGACCCTCTTCGGTCAGCTCGGCCTTGCACTGCTCGACGAGCTCCTTGACAGCCAAGACCTCCTCGACGCAGGTGACGAGCGGGATCATGATCTTAACGTCACCGAAGGCGCTGGCGCGCAGCAGGGCACGGAGCTGAACCTTATACTGGTCGGGATTGGCCAGGCAGTAACGCACAGCACGGAAGCCCATGAAGGGGTTATCTTCCTTGACCATGTGCAGATACGGAATCTCCTTGTCGCCACCCACATCGAGCGTGCGGATGATGACCGGAGCGCCCTTGAGCGCACTGGCAACCTTGCGGTAAGCGTTGAACTGCTCCTCCTCGGAAGGAAGCTCGGCAGAGTCCATGAACAGGAACTCAGAGCGGAACAGACCAATGGCCTCGGCATCGTGATCGAGCGCGTTGGGCACGTCATCGGGGTTACCGATGTTGCAGGCGATGATCTTCTTGATGCCATCGGCAGTCACGGAGGGCTTGCCACGGAAGGCCTCGAGGGCTGCCTTCTCGGCAGCGAAGGCCTCGGCCTTAGCGGTGTAGGCGGCGAGCGTCTCCTCATCGGGATCGGCCTCGACGATACCCTTGCCACCGTCGACGACAACGGTCATGCCGTTGCGCAGCGCGGTGCAGCTGTTGGAAACCGAAAGGACAGCCGGGATCTCGAGGGCGCGCGCGATGATCGCGGAGTGCGACGTGCGGCCACCGGTCTCGGTGACGATACCGGCAACGTGGGCCTTATCGATCGTGGCGGTCATGGACGGCGTAAGGTCGTGCACGACGACGACGGTGTTCTCGGGCAGGACGGAGAGGTCAACGACCTCCTTGCCCAGCAGCTCGGCCAGAATACCGGTGCGGATGTCGGCGATGTCGGCCGCGCGAAGACGGAACATCTCGTCGTCCATGGACAGGAACATGTTCTCGAACATGGTCGAGGTGTCCATGAGTGCCTGCTCGGCGCAGGTGCCGCCGTCAATGGCAGCGTTGATGGCGTCGGTCATGCCCGGATCCTGAGCAAGGACAATGTGTCCGCTCATGATCTCGGCCTCGGCCTCGCCCACCGTCTCCTTCATGTGGTCGGCCTGAGCCTGGGTCTTCTCGCAAAAGACCGAAAGAGCGGTCTGATAGCGCTCCTTCTCTGCTGCCGAATCAGCAACCTCATGCGGCTCAAACGTCAAGTCGGGATCGACGGCGACCATGACGGTGCCAATACCGATACCCTCGGATGCGTTGACTCCCTGATACATTCCCATTCCTCTCTCCGTGTCATGTGATAAAGCGTTTTGCCATATCCATGACAAAAGAGCGCAGCTACCTTGATACAGGTCACTGCGCCCCCAAGTATGAACTTAATTGTTCAACATGCGACCCGTTTGAGTTCTACTCGCCAAGACCGCTCTTGATGAGCTCGATGGCAGCAGCCAGAGCCTCGGCCTCGTCAGCGCCGTCGCACTTGACCTCGACCTCGGTACCGCAGGGGATACCAGCAGCCATGAGGGCCATCGGGGACTTGCCGTTGACCTCCTTCTCGGGGGTGACGACCGTCACGTCGCAGGCGTACTTGCCCATGGTGGAGGCGAAGAGGCCAGCAGGACGCATGTGAAGACCCTGAGGATTAACGAGGGTAGCCTTCTCAGAAACCATAATTGACTCCTTTTTGTGTTTAACCCCTGTCGTGCATGCGGCAGGAGTCAGATTCACGACGTTGTTTATATTAACTCACATCAAACTGTTTTTCATTGTGTTTCGCACGAATTATTGGACGGATGTCGTTGCTGCACGCTTGCCTGCCGGGCGGGGCGGTTAAGTTTGCTGCTCTACAGTCCTGCGCAAGACGGAAAGCACATTAAGTGCTTTCCTTTGCGTGCGGAACTCGCGACAACCTTAACCGCCCCGCCCGGCAGGCGAGCTGCAGAAACTCGATCGGTCCAGAATAATATCGTGCGAACGGAATTCTGGCTTATGACTTGTTCGCGACAAAGACTCGGTAGGCAGCCCCTCTATGCCCTCCCATAAGTTGCGGTGAAATAGGGACTGAATTTGGGGTTGAATCGTTTATACAATCCCTATTTCACCGCAACTTATGGGAGGGGATGAAAAAGGCGGAGGCCCTGGAGAGGGTCTCCGCCTTTGTTGCAAGGGACAATATTATTCGCTAACTGCTGGATTAGACCAGACGGGCGTTGATCGTCTTGGCGATCTCGGCGGCGTCGGTGGAACCCTTGACGGTGGCACGGAAGTCCTCGTCCATGAGCGCCTCGGCGACCTTGGACAGGATCTTGAGGTGCGTGGTGCCAGCCTGAGCGCCCGGAATGAGCAGGGCGATGGCAACGTTGACGGGAGCGCCGTCCATGGTGTCCCAACCGGTCACGCCAGAGTCGTCCTTGACGACGATGACGGCAGCCTCGGTAATGGCGTCGGACTTGGCATGCGGGATGGCGAAGCCCTCCATCATACCCGTGGTGCCCTCGGCCTCGCGGGCCAGGAAGGCGTTCATCACGGCGTCGGCGTCGCCGGCGATACCGGCCTTGACGGCCTGGTTGGAAACAAAGCTCAGAGCCTCGTCACGAGAAGCGAAGTTCTCGGCGACAAAGACGTTCTCGACCTTCACGAAGTCGGAAGCCTCGGCCTTGGGGGCCTCGACGGCAGCGGCCTTGGGGGCCTCAACCGGCTTGGCTGCAGGAGCGGCCTTCTGGTTCTTCTCGAAGTCGTACTTCTTGAAGGCCACGAACAGGATGCCACCGACCACGGCGCCGATGAGGATAGCGAGGACCCACAGCGGACCGTTCTCAACAACGGGCAGGACCAGGAAGCCACCGTGGGGCGCCGGATCGTGAACGTTGAACATGATGGTCAGGATCGAAGCGATGGAGGAACCGAGCATCATGATGGGCATAACGGGCCAGATGTTCTTGGTCATGAACGGAATGGCGCCCTCGGTGATGTGGGTGCAACCAAGGATGAGGTTGACGACACCGGCGTCGTGATCCTCCTGGCTGAAGTACTTCTTGCCGACAACGACGGCGAAGGTGGTAATCAGCGGCGGAACGATGCAAGCGGCGGAGACGGCAGCCATGAAGTTGGTGCCAAAGTTGTAGGTGTCGGTACCGACACCGGCGGCCAGAGCCTCGGTGAGCATAGCGGTACCGGTGACGTAAGCAGCCTTGTTGACCGGGCCACCCATGTCAAAGGCGCACATGCAGCCGATGGCAAGACCCAGGACAACGGCGCCAGAGGCGGACAGGCCCTTGAGGAAGTCCATCATGGCGGTGTTGATGGCAGCCATGGGGCCGGAGATGCCAAGCATGACCAGGCCGACGATAGCCGTCGAGAACAGCGGGTACAGGAAGATAGCCTTGAGGCCGTCCAGGTTCTTGGGCAGACCGGCAAAAACCTTCTCGAGCAGCAGGATGACATAGCCAGCGAGGAAGCCGCCGACGATGCCGCCCAGGAAGCCGAAGCCCACGCCGGCGCCACCGGCGTCGATCATGCCGGTGTCGGCGTTAACAGGCAGGCCCTGGATGGCGATCATACCGGCAACAAAGCCGGGAACGAGCGCCGGGCGCTTACCGATGGACTCGGCGATGTAGGCGGAAAGAACCGGAACCATGAGGTTCATGGCGATGCCGCCAATGATCTTAAGCATCGCGGCAAAGCTGTTGTAGTCGGCAGCCGTCGAATCGAAGGACGTGATGCCCCACAGGAACGAAATGGCGGTCAGAACACCACCGGCAACGACAAAGACCAGCATGTGGCTGACGCCGTTCATGAGGTGCTTATAGATGATGTGGCCGATGGACTCCTTCTCCTCGACCTCGTCATCGACATCGGCGGCAGCAGCAACCGTGTCGTCGCCCTTGGCGGCGAGCGCGCGGTCGATCAGCTTTCCAGCGGCCTCGACGGACAGGGCCTTGGAAACGCCGACGGAAACCATGGGCTTACCGACGAAACGCTCGGCCTGGACATCCTTGTCGGCTGCGACGACGACGGCCTTGGCACCGGCGATCTCACCTTTCGTGAGCTCGTTCTCGACACCGACCTGGCCATGAGTCTCGACCTTAATGGTCAGACCTCGCTCGGCAGCTGCCTTCTCCAGCGCCTCCTTCGCCATGAAGGTGTGCGCAATGCCGGTCGGGCAACCGGTCGCGGCGATGATGTCAAACTTAGCCATGTGTCCCTCCTTTTAAAGTTTTGCGCCCGCAGGCGCTCCCCTACACGCGCGCCCTTGCGCGCTTTTCCATAATTGAAAGATACCAACCCAGCGCTTTCGCGGAAAGGGAAATATCCCAATTCTCCGGTGAAAGGTTCTTTCATACCCGTAAACGGTCGATGAAAGTTTACCATCAACACTTGAAACGGCAAGATGTATCTTGTGATTGAAAATGCCCCTATACTATGACATTACAAAACAAGTCCGATTTTCATGCCAACCAGGAGCCAGCCATGACCGATAGTAGCAAGAGCGCGCTCTCTCTCATTAGCACCCACCAGGGATACAGCGAGTCCGAACAGCGCATTGTTGACTATATTTTGGAGCACCAGTCCGAGGCGCCGCGTCTGACGGCCGCCCAACTTTCGCGTGCCGCCGCCACATCCGAGGCAACCGTTTCGCGCTTCTGCCGCAAGCTGGGCTTTGGCAGCTTCCGCAGCTTTCAGTTTTCGTTGGCGCGTGATTTGGAGAGCCAACGTAACGAGGGCGTGACCGACGAGGTCTCGCTCGACAGCATGGAGCAGAGCCTTAAGAATATCTTGGCCGCCAAGGTCAGCGAGCTTAACGCGACCATTGACGGGATCGACCACGATACGCTGGCGGCCGTTGTGCACGCGTTAAAGAATGCAGGCGTTATTGAGTTTGCGGCCGTAGGCAACACCAACGCCGTCGCGCTCGACGCGACGTTTAAGTTCTCGCAGCTGGGCCTTCGTTGCATGGCAAGCACCATCAGCGAGACCTCGATTGGTTTTGCGCTCACGCTGCGCCCCGGTGACGTTATCGTGCTGATCTCGAACTCTGGCAAATCGCGCCGTCTGAATCGCATGGCAAAAGCAGCTCGCGACTGCGGTGCTATCGTAGTCGTCATCAGCAGCGACAGCAAGTCTCCGCTTGCTCGCCTGGCCGACTACACCTTTAATACCGTCAATCACGAGGCGCTGCTGACAACGGGCGACTTCGCGTTCTCCAAGATGAGCGCCACGATGATCATAGAGGTCATCTACAACTTCCTGCTGCCCGAAATCGAGGACGCCCGAGAGCACATCAGCTACTACGAGGAGCTCATCCAGCCCGATAAGGTCGTGGAGTAGGCGACTTGGGGAGCCGATAGACGCCACTCGCCACGAAACCGGCCCATCTACTACGTTTTAACCGTATGGCGCAACCACATACCGAAAATAGAGAAAACCGCAGGCGTTCTACCTGCGGTTTTCTTTTTGCAATTCTTGGCGTGGTAGCCGATAGCCTGTTAAACGTAGTAGATGGGCCGGTTTCGTGGCGGACAGGTCAGACATGCATGTGGCGGCTCGGCCTAAGCACGCGCTTCTTCCAGCATCTGTCTGGCGTGCGCTAGGCTTGCCTCCGATTGATCGCCGCTCAGCATACGGGCGATCTCTGCGGTACGGGCGTCCCCAGCTACCTCATCCAAATGCGTTTGGGGAACGTCGCCGGGCTCTTTACTGACCACGTAATGCTTGTCGGCCATGACGGCGACCTGCGCCAGGTGGGTTACGACAATCACCTGATGCGTGGCGGCAAGATCGGCTAGTACACCGGCCAGCGCACGGGCGGTGGAGCCGCCGACACCGGCATCGACCTCGTCAAACACCAGCGTATCCACGCCATCCGCGTTGCCAAGGACAACCTTGCTCGCCAGCATAACGCGGCTCAACTCGCCACCCGAGGCAATGCGGCGCAATGGACGAGGTGTCAAGCCGGCGCCGCTGCGATATAGCAGCTCGTAGCTCGAAGGGCCCGCCGGCGTCCATTCAGCACGCGGAAGATCGCGCGACTCCCAGACAAGCTCGGCACCGCCCATCTCCAGGCGCGCCATCTGACGGCCAACCTCGTGACAAAAGCGCGGGGCTGCCGTATTGCGCGCACGTTTAAGCGCCTTGGCGGCGGCGAACAGTTCGCGCTCCGCCGCGCCAAGCGCTTCGCGCGCCTTCTTAATCTGCTCATCACCATCGTCTACCAGCGATAACAGCTCTTGCGAGCGATCGCGCATGGAAAACACGTCATCCATGGTGGGACCCCACTGCCTCAGAAGTACCTTAAGGTCGGAATACCGCTCGCGCATGCGAGCAAGCTCGCGAGGGTCAAAGGCAACCCCATCGCGATAAGAACGCAGCTCGTTGGCGCAATCCTCAAGCGAAATGCAGGCATCCGAAAGGGCATCGGCGATGTCGCCCAGCTTGCGGTCGACGGTCGCCATACGCGACAGCTCTGCTACGGCGCCGTTCACGGCATCGAGCGCTCCCCCTTCGGCAGCAAGTGAGGCATGGGCTTCGTTAGCCGTCGCTACCAGCACTTCGGCATGCTCCGAGCGCGGTAGAAGCTCCTCGAGCTCCTCGTACTCGCCCGGCTTGGGTTCGACCTCGGCGATACGCTCGAGCGCGAAGCGCGCCTCCTCGACGCGACTCCCCTGCGCACGCGACGCCTCCTCGACGCGACGAAGCTCCTTGGCAGCCGCACGCGACGCCTTGAAGCAGGCACGGTACTTTTCCAGTGCCTCGAGCGCAGAGCGACCAGCCCAGGCATCAACCATGGCAACATGATGCGCCGGATCGAGCAGGCGCTGATGTTCATGCTGACCGCACAGATCCATCATCACGCCAACGCGCTCGGAAAGCTCGCGCACGCTGGCGATGCGGCCGTCAATCTTGACGCGGCTGCGACCCTCGGCAGAAAGGCTGCGCTGCACGGTAAAGCCCTCCGTGTCGTGCGGGCCATCGAACAGGCGCGCCTCGACGCTCGCAAGCGCCTCGCCCTCGCGCACGGTCGACGAATCTGCGCGTTCGCCCAAGATGAGCTTAAGCGCCGAGAGCAGCGCGGTCTTGCCGGCGCCAGTCTCACCGGTCAGGACAGTTAGGCCCGCGCTGGGCACCAGCGTCGCTTCACGAATGAGTGCAATGTTTGAAACCTGCAGCTCATCGATCATGGCGAACTCCGTAGAACACGCGGCTTACCGAGTTGTAGAAACTCTCGGGGCCATAGTCGAGCAGCAGCACATCGCCGGGACCGCGACGCACGGCCACGCTCTCGACGGTGCCATCGCAGGTAATAAATTGCCCGTCGATGGCAATAGCCGGCACACTCGGGCGGTCATCGGACATAAAAATCTCGACAACATCGCTCGGCGAGGTCAAAAAGGCGCGCGCCTGAATAGTATGCGGCGCGATCGGCACGCAGACCATGCCCGTGTAATCCGGGCTCACGATAGGACCGCCGGCACTGAGGGCATAACCCGTGGAACCGGTTGCCGTGGACACGACCACACCATCGCCGCGCAAGCGATCGATATGGTGGCCCGACACGGTAATGTCGAACTCGACCATATCGGACAAGGGCCCACGCGTGAGCGCCATGTCGTTGAGGGCGAACGAACGCACGACATCCTTTGTGCCGTCCTCACGCACGGAAACGATGTCTGCGGCGATCGTGGCGCGACGGCTCACGTGGAGCTCACCGGACAGGGCATCGCTCACAACCTGCAAAATATCGCGCTCCTCGGGACTCGCTGCGGTCAAAAAACCCAAATGACCATAGGAAAGACCAAGAATGGGAATCTCACGATAATTGAGGATGCGGGCAGCCCTCAAAAGCGTGCCGTCGCCGCCGAGCGTGATGACCAAGTCGGCATCGTCGACATCGGGCGTGCTCTGAATCTTCGAGCGCTGATCGGCCGCCCATGCGACCTCGTAGCCCTGGCGCGTCAGCCAGAGCTCGAGCATCAGGCCGCTCTCGACCGCCTCTTGCTTGTAGTAATTGGGAACCAGAAAGACCTTCATAGCGTTGCCGCTTTCTCGCTCAAAGCCGATACCTGGGCTTGCAACTCGTCTTTCGAGCGCTCGCCGGGGGCGAGCCTCGTGCCGTACAGGAAAAACTCAACGTTGCCCTTGGCGCCATGGATAGGCGACACGCACACGTCGACCGGGAACAGGCCCTTCGCGGCAAACAGCTCGATGGCCGCAACGAGCGTGTCGACACGCACGGCAGGGTCGGTCACGATACCGCCCTCGCCCACCAACGCCGCCGGAGCCTCAAACTGGGGCTTTACAAGCGTGCAAAACGAACCCGAAGGCTTCAGGCACGCCAGCACCGCATCGATGATGTTCGCGATGCTGGTAAACGACACGTCGCACACGGCCAGGTCGATAGCGCCCTCATAGCCAAGCTCGGGCAGCTGCGTCACGTTAGTGCGCTCGCGCAGCGTCACGCGATCATCTTGGCGTAACGACCAATCGAACTGGGCACGCCCCACGTCAACCGAGACGACCGTTGCGGCGCCGCGCTTAAGCAGACAATCGGTAAAACCGCCGGTAGAACACCCCACGTCCAGGCAGGCAAGGCCCATCGGGTCGATATCAAACGCATCGAGCGCGCCCTCGAGTTTAAGGCCGCCGCGTCCAACATACGGAATGCGGCCCTTCACATGCAGCGGTAGACCCGGGGAAACCTTGAGCCCCGGCGAGGTCAAGCGCTCGCCACCGCTCGAGACCAAGCCAGCCATAAGAGTGCGAAGGGCATCCGCGCGATCGGCGCAGATGCCCTGTGAAATCAGTTCGTCATCAAGACGCACGCGTTTCATGAATGCCATCAACCATTCGTATCCGGAGATGCAGCCTGGCCATCCTGTGATTCGTTTGCCGCATCCTCATCGTATTCTTGCTCGAGCTTATCGGCCTCACGCGGCGTCAGCTCAAACTTGTCGACCATATCGACTGCACGAGAGCCAAGCTCAATCGCCTCGTCAAACAGATCGAGCGAACGCTCCAAGGACGTTTCCTTGGAGCGAACGGTAGCGATAATCTGGTCCAAGCGGTCCGAGATCTCGTCGAAGTTGCGGACGGAACCCTCTGGCATGGCTACTCCTCGACGGAGTCGGTGTCGGCCTCATCGACCTCTGCAGTATCCGCATCCTCGGCCAGCACGCCAGCGGCAGCCTGAGCGGCGGCAACTTTAGCGGCAGCCTCGGCAGCCTGGGCCTCCTCGCGGGCGCGGTCCTCGGCCAGCAGCTCCTGATAAAGGTCCTCGCCCGGCAGCTCCTCGCTGCGAGCGATCTTGCCCAGCACGCCGTTAACGAACTTGGCAGATTGATCGGTACCATAGGCCTTGGCGATCTCGACAGCCTCGTTGATGACGATGGCGTCCGAAACCTCCTCGTCGGTGAGGAAGCGCATCTCGTAGACGGCGATGCGCAGAAGGTTACGGTCGGCACCGGGCATGCGCATAAGATCCCAGTTCTTGGCGACGGCTCGCAGGGCGCAATCAATGCGATCGATATGCTCGTAGGCACCGCGACAAAGCTCCAGCGCATAGGGGTCGAGGGGACCCTTCGAGATCAGGAAATCGCCCTCGAGGACGCGCTCGAGCGGGCTGTCCGTGGCCTCGGCCTGGAACAGCAGCTGCAGCGCCTGACTGCGGGCAAGCGTGCGCCCGCGATAAACCTTAAGGCTCAAAGGTTACTCCTTGGGGAAAACGAGGCCGTCGATGCAAACGTCAACGCGCTCGACCTCGACACCCACCTGGGCATCGATGGCTGCGACCACAGCGGCGCGAACGGCCTCGGCGAGTTTCTTGAACGGATAGCCAAAGAACACCACGACGCGCACGGTGAGCGCAAGCTTGTCGCCGATGACCTCGGCCTCGACCGCCGGCTCGGAAGCCGGGGCCTTGGACGAGAGCATCATGGAGACAAGGTTAGTGGCAAGGTCCTTGACGCCAACGGAGGCGATGCCCTCGACATCGGACACGGCGCGCGAGACGATGGCGGTCAAAACATCGGGCGAAATACCGATGCCGTCAATCTTGATTTCCTGGGGCATGAGTCCTCCTAGTAAAGTTGGTTGCTAGACGCGGGAGACGAACTTGCCGTCGCGGGTGTCAACCTTGATGACCTCGCCCTCGTTGAGGTACATGGGGACCTGGATGACAGCGCCGGTGTCGATGGTGGCCGGCTTGGTGGAACCCTGGACGGTGTCGCCCTTAAAGCCCGGGTCGGTCTGGACGATGGTGGTCTCGATGAACATCGGCGGGGTCACGCCCATGAGCTCGTCGTCGGCGAAGAGCAGCTGGCAGGTGTCGTTCTCGCGCAGCCACTTGGCGTTCTCGCCCACCATGTCCTCGGGAACGGGAACCTGCTCGTAAGACTCGTTGTCCATGAAGATGTAGTCGGCACCGTCGTTGTAGAGGTACTGGAACTCACGGGTGGTGAGCATGACGCTCTCGAACTTAGTACCGGCGTTGCAGGTGTTCTCGACGACACGGCCGCTCTTGATATCGCGGGTCTTGTATCGCACAAAAGCACCGCCCTTGCCCGGCTTGACGTGCTGGAACTCGACGATGGTGTAGACCTTGTCCTTAATGCGGAGACCGAGGCCGTTCTTGAAGTCGGCGGTAGAAATGGTAGGCATAGCGACCTTTCTTCTTATGGGCAGAACGCACAGGCGTCCAAATTACATACGACCGAAATTATACACTTGCAGACGGCTGCTGTAGCGAGCGCATAAAAAGAGAACGCGGGGCGCCCGAATTGCTCCGGACGCCCCGCCCCAAAATCTATCGAAATGGGCTAGCAGTCGATGACGCGCAGGTCGTGCGGAGTCTTGGTGAAAGGCTCGTAGCCGTTCTCGGTGACCACGCCGTAGTCCTCCAGGCGCACGCCGCCCACGCCGGGCAGGTACACGCCGGGCTCCATGGTGATAACCGAGCCGACCTCGATAATGTTCTTGCTGCGGTTGAAGTTGGGCAACTCGTGGATATCGATGCCCACGCCATGGCCCAGACCATGGTTGTAGTAATCGCCATAGCCGGCATCGCCGATGATCTTCTTGGAAAGCTTGAAAATGTCGTTGCCCTCGACGCCCGGATGGATGGCGGCGACACACTCCTCGTGCGTACGGCGCACGAGCGCGTACAGGTCAAGCTGCTCCTGGGTAGGCTCGCCCATCACGACGGTGCGTGTCATGTCGGAACGATAGTCGCAGTAGCCCGCGCCGTAATCCATGAGGACGAAGTCGCCCTTCTCGATCACGCGGTCGCTCGGCACGGCGTGCGGGTTGGCGGTGTTGGGACCGCTCGCCACGATGGAGCCAAAGGCCAAGCTGTCGGCGCCGTTGGCGAACATAAAGTTCTCGAGCTCGTTGCGAACCTGCTTCTCGGTCATGCCGGGCTTAATAAAGCCGAGCATGTGCTGGAAGGCGGCGTCGGTGATCGACTGCGCATGGCGCATGAGCTCGATCTCTTCGGCGTCCTTGATGGCGCGCATCTTACGAATGTCGTCATGCATCAGCGGCAGCATGCAGGCAACGGAGCGATCCTCCAGACCACGCTGAATACCCTGGTAGAAGTTGATCTGCATGTCATCCTCGACAGCGCAGACGCGGCACTTGTTAGCCGCGATCTTGCCGGCGACCCAGCCGGGAATGGTGCCCTCGTCCATGTCGTAGACCCAGGGGCTGCCGGCGGGCGTGTTCTCCTCAAAGCTGTTGAGGTAGCGCGAGTCGGTGTGGAACAGGCACTGGTCAGCCGTAATAAACGC
>DBGBJN010000104.1:0-10985 GCA_048449885.1 Collinsella sp. | reverse complement strand
ATAGGCGCGTGCGGCTACGATTCGCATGCATCCAAAGGAGATATATATGAGTGAATCGACTGCGGTGGAGGCGCCGGCGGCAAAGGAGCCGTTCTTTAAGATGTCCTCCATCCCGGGTGCCAATATTTTGGTGCCGCTTTTGCTGGGCTGCCTGCTCAACACGCTATTCCCCGACCTGTTCAAAACGCTCGGCAGCTTTACGCTTGGTATGACCCAGCAGGGCGCAGGCCCGCTCGTGGGCGCTTTTTTGCTCATCGTCGGTACGACGATTTCGTTTAAGAGTGCTCCTGCTGCCGCTGCCCGCGGTGCCATCATCATCGCCGTCAAGCAGATCGTGGTCGTTGCCGTGTCGCTGCTCATCCTTTATGTGTTCAACGACAACCTGTTTGGCATCTCTGCCATGGTGATGCTGGCGGCTTGCACCGGCGCCAACAACGCTATGTACGCTGGTCTGATGGGCACCATGGGCAATGAGGCCGAGCGTGGCGCCGTCGCCATCACCACGCTGGTTGTCGGCCCTCCGGTCACGATGATCGTGCTCGGCGCTGCCGGTCAGGCCCCGATCGGCTGGTCGCTCGTGGGCGCCATCCTGCCGATCGTCGTCGGCATTATTCTGGGCAACCTGTTCCCGAGCTTTAAGAAGATGATGGCACCGGCACTTTCCGCCATCATCGTGCTCGTCTTCTTTGCCATGGGCTCGACCATGACCTTTGGCCAGCTCATTAATGGCGGTCTTCCCGGCATTCTGCTCGGCGTGATCTGCTCGGTGGTCTTTGCAATTCCCGTCATCGCGGTCGATAAGCTCACGGGTGGTACGGGTGTCGCAGGTGCGGCCATTTCGAGCTGCGCCGGAGCCAATGTGGCCACGCCTGCTGCCATGGCAAGCGTCAACGAGGCCTTGTACGGCGGTGCGGTGCTCGCGACGGCTACGGCACAGGTTGCTGCCTGCGCAATCGTGACGGCTATTTTGACCCCGCTGGTCACCAGCTGGTGCTACAAGCATTTTGAGGGCCAGGGCAACAGCAAGGCAACGACCGACAAGGCCGCTGCAGCCGCCTAATGCCAAGCGGCAATCAAAGCTAAAAACTAGCTACGCTGCAGGGTCTCTGGGACACTTTACCCTGCTAAAGCTGGCATAACAGCTAGAGCGAACGTCGTACAAAGGCAAGGAAAAATACCATACAAATCGGTGAACGGTAGTTGTTCGCGCTCGCATTTCCTGCGGGTTTGTAAAAAACGCCTTTATGATATAAAAAAAGAAACATATAACAGCCCAGATGGAGAGGGTCTCTATGTTATCCTTCTCAAACGGGTGAAATCTTGGGTTTTGGGTTGCAGTTCCAAGGTGGACAAACGTTTTTCCCTGTACCAACGTGTGGTGAAGAACGGAAGAAGCCGGTAGTGCAAGCCGATAATTCAAGAATTCAATAAGCAGCGGTGTGAGAGAGCGCCGCATTACACGTAACTAGGAGCGTGGTTACACAATGCAGGAGGCATGGGAAGGCTTCAAGGAAGGCATCTGGACGGGAGAGGTTGACGTCCGAGACTTCATCCAGAAGAACTACACCCCCTACGAGGGCGACGAGTCGTTCCTCGTCGGCCCGACCGAGCGTACCAAGGAGCTGTGGGGCGAGGTTCTCGACCTGCTGCTTAAGGAGCGCGAGCAGGGTGGTGTCCTCGATATGGACACCAAGACCGTCACGGGTATCGTGAGCCACCCCGCTGGCTACATCGATAACGCCCACCGCGAGAAGGAGACCATTGTTGGCCTCCAGACCGACAAGCCGCTCAAGCGCGCGCTGCACGTCAACGGTGGTATCCGCATCGCTTGCCAGGCTGCCAGCCAGCACGGCTACAAGGTCGACGAGAACGTTGTCGAGCGCTACACCTTCGAGCGCAAGACCCACAACGCCGGCGTCTTCGATGTTTACACCCCCGAGATGCGTGCTTGCCGCTCGGCCCACATCATCACCGGTCTGCCCGATGGCTATGGCCGCGGCCGCATCATCGGCGACTACCGTCGTGTCGCCCTGTACGGTGTCGACTACCTGATCAAGGACAAGGAGGCCCAGAAGGCTTCCACCCCGACGGTCATGACCGCCGACAACATCCGCGACCGTGAGGAGCTGCAGGAGCAGATCCGCGCCCTCGGCGAGCTCAAGATGATGGCCGAGACCTATGGTTTCGATATTTCCAACCCTGCTACCAACACGCAGGAGGCCATCCAGTGGATGTACTTCGCCTACCTCGCTGCCGTCAAGGAGCAGAACGGCGCCGCTATGTCCATCGGCCGTACCTCTACGTTCATCGACATCTATGCTGAGCGCGACCTTGCCAACGGTACCTTCACCGAGGAGCAGATCCAGGAGTTCGTGGATCACTTCATCATGAAGCTCCGCATGGTCAAGTTTGCCCGTACCCCCGAGTACCAGGCCCTGTTCACCGGCGATCCGCAGTGGGTCACCGAGTCCATCGGCGGCATGGGTGTTGACGGCCGTACGCTCGTTACCAAGATGAGCTACCGCTACCTGCACACGCTCGAGAACATGGGCACCAGCCCCGAGCCCAACATGACCGTTCTGTGGTCGACCCGTCTGCCCGAGAACTTCAAGAAGTTCTGCGCCAAGACTTCTGTCGCCAGCTCCTCGATCCAGTACGAGAACGACGACCTTATGCGCGTTTACCACGGCGACGACTACGGTATCGCCTGCTGCGTGTCCTCCATGCGCATCGGCAAGGAGATGCAGTTCTTCGGCGCCCGCGCCAACCTTGCCAAGTGCCTGCTCTACGCACTCAACGGCGGTGTTGACGAGGTCTCCAAGAAGCAGGTCGGCCCCAAGTATCGCGCCGTCGAGGGCGATACGCTCGATTACGACGACGTTGTGGCCAAGTACAACGACATGATGAAGTGGCTCGCTGGCGTGTACGTCAACTCGCTGAACATCATTCACTACATGCACGACAAGTATTGCTACGAGCGCATCCAGATGGCTCTGCACGACAAGCACGTGCACCGCTGGTTCGCTACGGGCATTGCTGGCCTTTCCGTCGTGGCTGACTCCCTGTCCGCCATCAAGTACGCCAAGGTCCACCCCGTCCGTGACGAGAACGGCATCATCGTCGACTTCGAGACCGAGGGCGAGTTCCCCAAGTACGGTAACGACGACGACCGCGTCGACCAGATTGCTCACGACGTTGTGCACCAGTTCATGGAGTACATCCGCATGAACGACACCTACCGCAACTCCGTGCCCACGACCTCGGTTCTGACCATTACCTCCAACGTCGTGTACGGTAAGAAGACCGGCTCCACGCCCGACGGCCGCAAGGCTGGCCAGCCGTTCGCCCCGGGTGCTAACCCCATGCACAAGCGCGATAGCCACGGCGCCATCGCTTCGCTGTCTTCGGTTTCCAAGCTTCCGTTCCGCGATGCTCAGGACGGCATCTCCAACACCTTCTCCATCATCCCGAGCGCGCTCGGCAAGGAGGACCAGGTGTTCTTTGGCGATATCGACCTTGATCAGCTGGGCGAGTAACTATTGTTAGTGCTATACTAACAATAGCGATTACTGATTAGCGCGCCGGTTTCGGCCGGCGCCTATTAATCGAAGGAGACACATTATGAAGGTTTCTGAAGTTTCCGAGACTCAGGCCGATAACCTGGTCCACATGCTCGACGCTTACGCCGAGAAGGGTGGCCACCACCTGAACATCAACGTCTTCAACCGTGAGACGTTGCTCGACGCTCAGGCTCACCCCGAGAAGTATCCGCAGCTGACCATCCGCGTTTCCGGCTATGCCGTGAACTTCCACACGCTCACCAAGGAGCAGCAGGACGAGGTCATTGCGCGTACCTTCCACGACAAGTTCTAAAGGGTTCAACTCCTGTAGGATTACTGGGGCCGGTTTTGGGTTATTTTCCAAAACGTCCTCGGACATGCAAAGAGGCTCCGCTGCGCGCGTTGCGCGGCGGAGCCTCTTTGCGTCCTGCGGGATGTTTTGGAAAATAACCCAAAACCGGCCATGTGGGGTCCTTTGGAGTCACCCTTTAGGCGGAACTCTCCTAATTATTTGGATGAGTCGTTTACTTACTTGTACTGTTACCGTCTTCCCGCTCTTGTTGGGGTATGCTTTGTTCGTATGTAAACGTATGACATGTTGATGGGGGAGGGTGCTATGGCTCGCGAGAGTGCTCGTTCTAAGGATACGGCTAAGCCTGGCATCAAGGAAGTTGCAGCGGTGGCGGGGGTTTCGCCTACTACGGTATCTCGCGTGCTTAATAATCGCGGCTATATTAGCCAAGAGACCCGCGATAAGGTCCATGCCGCGATGAAGCGCATCAACTATACGCCCAACGATATCGCCCGTGCCATGCTCAACGGTCGCCTGAATCTTATCGGTATGATCGTCCCCTATGTCAGCAGTCCGTTTCATGCCCAAGTGGTTCAAGTCATTGAGCATACCCTGGCCGAAAACGGTTTTAAGATGCTGCTGTGCAATAGCGCCAATCGACCCGAGCTTGAGCGCTCTTATATCGACATGCTTCGACGCAATATGGTTGATGGCGTCATCGTCAACTCGCTTAATATCGGTGCCGAGGCGTATGCCGAGATGGGCTTGAGTCTGGTTGGTATCGACTGCGACCTTGGCGAAGCCTCTGTTCAGATTGCGAGCGACAGCTATAGCATCGGCGAACTTGCCACGCGTCGCCTGATCGATGACGGATGTTCACGCATCCTGTGCCTGCGCAGCAATAGCCGCATGCGCATGCCTGCCAATAAGCGTACCGATGCCTACCTCGATGTTGTTGAGCAGGCCGGTTTGCCCGCGCTTGTCCGTGAGGTCGAGTTCGTTAAGCCCGACGACGAAAAGAGCGCGGTCGTTGCGAAGATCCTCGATGAGAACCCCGATATTGACGGCATCTTTGCGGGAGACGACACGATGGCGGCTATCTGTCTTAACGTGATGAAGCAGCGCGGCTTGAGCGCTCCGGGCGATATTAAGGTCGTGGGCGCGGATGGTGCCCGCCGCACTATGACGTTTATGCCTGACTTAACAACCGTACGCCAAGATATCGATCGCATCGGAGAGCTCGCGGCGCAATCCATCATTGCTCTTATTAACGGCGAAAAGCCCGAATCGAATATCAAGCTCCCCGTTGAACTCATTGAGGGTAAAACCGCGTAGTTCATCCCGTGCCAAAAGAATTCCTCAAACACCTCTGATGACCGTTCGCCGGCATATGTCAACCGTTTGCCGACGACTGGAACTGCGAAAAGACGTATTGGTGTGAAAACGTTTGACATATGAAAACGATTGACATATCTTGCAGTTGTACCGAGTTAGTATCTCGTGAGAAAGGAAGTCTCGGATGCACAAGGTGTATTACCAGCCTGAGGGAATTTGGGTAGGCGACATCATGCCGTACGGCGAGGACGGCACGTTCTATCTCTATCATCAGCGTGACACGCGAAACCCCGGACCTTTCGGAGAGCCGTTTGGCTGGGCACTCGCGACAACCAAGGACTTCGTCAATTACAAAGACTTTGGCGAGAGCCTTGAGCGTGGCGGCGACGAGGAAGTCGACCAGTATGTTTATGCCGGCACGGTGTTTAAGGTGGGCGACAAGTACCATGCGCTCTACACTGGTTGCAATCGCGATAAGGTCAAGGCACGCTTGATGAAGCAGGTTCTTCTTCACGCAACGAGTGACGACGCCGTCAAGTGGGAGAAGAACATCGCCGAGACGCTGCTTCCGCCCCAGGAGGGTTACGATGACCGCAACTGGCGCGATCCCTTTGTGCTTTGGGATGAGGAGAACGAAGAGTACATGCTCATCCTCGGCACGCGTGTGGGCGAGGACAAGCGTCTGATGACCGGTCGTCTGGTCAAGTTCACCTCCAAGGACCTGGATACCTGGGAGTTCCAGGGCGACTGGTGGAATCCGGGCCTGTACACCATGTTCGAGATGCCTGATCTCTTTAAGATGGGCGACTGGTGGTATCTGGTGTTCTCCGAGTACAGTGATGGCAACAAGACCCGTTACCGCATGTCTCGCTCTATCAACGGTCCTTGGATCACTCCTGCGGACGATTCCTTCGATGGCCGCGCGTACTATGCCGCGCGTACCGCATTTGACGGCGAGCGCCGCGTTCTCTTTGGTTGGGTTCCTACGCGTGACGAGGGCGGCGACCCCAGCTCTTACCTGTGGGGTGGCACCTTTATGCCCCTCGAGATCGTTCAGCGTGCCGACGGAACGCTCGGCACCAAGCTTCCTGACAGCATGCTTGGCGCCTTTGGCGAGGCTAAGGCAGTCGAGGCCTTTGAGCTCTCCTGCGAGTCGGGCAAGGTCGAGCAGGTGCTCGCTGCGGATGCCGGTTCCACCTATATGCTCGATGCCGACATCGAGCTCGCCGGTGACGCTGCCGGCTTCTCGGTGAAGCTTGCCGAGGACGCCGAGTCCGGTCTTGCCTATGAGTTCCGCGCCAACCTGCGTGAGGGCAAGCTCGAGTTTACGGCGGTCCCCCAGTATCCGTGGTTCCAGGTCAACAACATGGGCCTCGAGCGTCCGTTGTTCTTTAAGGGCGAGGGCACTCATCATGTGCGCCTGGTCGTTGACGACGATATCGCGACCATCTTTGTCGATGATGTTGCGCTTAACGCTCGATTCTGCAATAAGCAGGGCCAGGGTGTGGCGCTGACGGTCACCGACGGTACGCTTAAGTGCGCAAATGCAACGATCGCGTCTCTGTAATGGCATCAAAACGTTTTATGATTTCGTAAGGGAATGGAGAGGAACATGGACTACAAAGTAGTGTCTCAGCAAGTCGTCGATAACGTCGGCGGTCTGGAGAACATCGAGGGCGCCACGCATTGCGTTACGCGTCTGCGTCTGGTGCTCAAGGATACGAGCAAGTACAACAAGGCCGAGCTCGAGAACATCGATGGCGTCAAGGGCGTGCTGTACAACAGCGGCCAGCTCATGATCATCTTCGGTACCGGTACCGTCAACAAGGTTTACGATGAGTTTATGGCTCTGACGGGCGTTAAGGAGATCAGCGCTTCCGAGGTCAAGGGCGCCGAGGCGGACAAGAAGGGCAAGTTCTTCTCGGTCCTCAAGGTATTCTCGGACATCTTTATCCCCATCATTCCCGCTTTCGTCGGCGCTGCTATCATCATCGGCCTTAAGTCGCTGATCGTTGCCAACGGCCTCTTTGGCATGGAGGGCAGCCTCGCCGATCACAGCGAGTTCCTCAAGAACCTCGCAAGCTTCTTTGCCATTATCGCCACCACCTTCGACTACCTACCCGTCCTGGTTATGTACAGCGCGGTCAAGCGTTTTGGCGGCAACCCGATCCTGGGTATCCTCGTCGGTATCGTCATGGTTCACCCGAGCCTTATGAACCGTAACGCGTTCGTTATGGATCCGTCGGGTGCTGAGTACTGGAACTTTGGTCCGCTCTCCATCCCCATGGTTGCTTTCCAGGGCGGCGTGTTCCCTGCAATCCTGACTGCCTGGTTTATGGCCAAGGTCGAGAAGATTGCCCAGAAGTACATCCCCGAGGTCGTCTCGTTTGTCTTTGTCCCGACCGTTACCCTGATTCTTGCTAACGTTGCCCTGTTCACCGTGTTCGGCCCGCTTGGCAACCTGATCGGCGACGTCCTCGCTGGCGTAATCGATGTCCTGTACAACAGGATGGGCGTCTTTGGCGCCTTTGTCTTCGCCGCGTTCCTGCAGCCGCTCGTCGTTACCGGTACGCATCAGTTCATCCAGGGTATTGAGGCCAACCTCGTTGCCACGACCGGCTTCAACTACATCCAGGCCATCTGGTCGGTTTCCATCATCGCCCAGGGCGGCGGCGCCATCGGCATGTATCTCATCCACAAGAAGCACTCCAAAGAGCGCAACATCTGCATGTCGTCCTTTATCCCGACGCTGGTCGGTATCTCCGAGCCCGCAATCTTTGCTGCAAACATGCGCTACTCGATCATCCCGTTCGTCTGCGCTTGCATCGGTGCAGGCTGCGGCGGTGCCTTCGTGAAGCTCTTTGAGGTGCGCGCTATCGGTCAGGGTCTGACCGGTGTGCTTGGCCTGCTCATCGTTACGCCCGAGACGCTCGTGTGGTATGTGGCCGGCAATCTCATCGCCTTTATCGTGCCGATCGTCTTGATCTTTGCCTACAACAAGGCAAAGGGCGTGCCGACCACCGATGAAGAGGGCGCTGGCGCTGGCTTCGACGTTAGCTTCTAGTTGAGCCGTTCAGCGTAATCTGAGGATAGGTCCATTTGAGGAAGGACGCTCGACTCGTGTGAGTCGAGCGTCCTTCCCCATAGACGAGAAAGTCAACGGCGATGTTTAATCAAAAAAATAAGGTGACACGCGCGGACTATGAGCAGTGGCGAGCTGGACAGGACGAGACGGCGGCTCGCATCGCGTCCGACCCCGATAGGCTCCTGTTCCATGTGGAGCCTGAGCTTGGCTGGCTCAACGACCCCAACGGTTTGGTTCAGATTGGTGATACGTATCACATCTATCATCAATACGATCCGTTCGATGCTGCGCATGGCGGTCCAGTGCTTTGGAACCATCTGACGACAAAGGATTTTGTGACCTACGAGAATCACGGTCCCGTGCTGTTTCCCGATTCCGATTTGGATTCGAGTGGAGCGTATTCTGGTTCTGCCTTTGTACGTGATGGTAAGATTCACTACTTCTATACCGGCAACGTCAAGCATTTTGACCGCGATGATTACGACTACGTGTTGACGGGCCGTGAGCAAAACCAAATTCATATGGTTGCCGAGAATCCCGACGAATTGGGCGAGAAGCGCATGGCTGTTGGGCCGGTCGATTACCCCGACGATATCGGTACGCACGTGCGCGACCCCAAAATCCTTGAACACGACGGTATCTACTACATGGTTCTCGGCGCTCGTACGAAAGACAATCGTGGCTGCGTGCTTGTCTATGCCTCGCACGATCTAGAGGACTGGAGCTATGCGACGCGCATTGAGCCGGGCGAGAAGTTTGGCTTTATGTGGGAGTGCCCTGATCTATTTGAGCTTGATGGCGAGCTTATTCTCGTTTGCTGTCCGCAGGGTGTGCCCGCCGATGGTTGGTGTTACCGCAATCCGCACCAGTGCGTGTGGTTCTCCATCGAGGCCGATTGGGAGGCGCCGAGCTTTAAGATCACCGGGCAGGGCATGCCCCCGATGGTCGATGCCGGCTTTGATTTCTACGCACCGCAGTCCTTTGAGGATGCTGCGGGTCGGCGTTTGATGATCGGGTGGTCTGGTTGCCCCGATGCGACGGCAGAAAACCCGACGGTGGCACGCGGGTGGCAGTGCGCGTTGACGGTGCCGCGAGAGCTGAGCATACGCGATGGTAAGCTCTGTCAGCAGCCGGCGCACGAGATTGAGAAGGTGCGCGGCGACTGCGTTCGCGCGACAGGCGGTGAAACCGTTGAGGAGCCGGGCCGCCTGTTTGATCTTGTGGTTTCCTGTGAGGGCGCCAAGATGGTCGAGCTCGAAATCCGCAAGGGTGTCTTTGTGCGTTATACGGACGGGATGCTTACCCTCGATATGGGTGACGAAGGCTATGGGCGCGACCAGAGGTCGATTGAGCTCGGCGAGCTTCGCGACCTACGCGTGCTTTCGGACACTACGATGGTCGAGATTTTTGCAAATGGCGGCGAGGCGGCACTTACGAGCCGTACCTATTCGCCGGCGGTTCCGGCGATGGAGCTGCACGCCGAGGGTGCGGTATCGATGAATTTCTACCGCCTCGTGCATTAACCGTGCATGGAGTACGATTGGACTTGCTGGGCGGAATGTGTCGCAGTTACCGCGGCCAGCTACCGTTTATCGCGTATAGCGACCGTTTGCGGAATAAGTAACACTCCTTAATAAACCGTGTAGAATCTCAGGATGCACGGAGTTTTCCAGGGAGACGCTGTCCTTTGTTGTGTGCAAGGGGCGGCGTCTCTTTGGCGCTTGGACGCCGTTGTGCAACAGTGCGGCGGCGCGTGCCATGTATTGAAAAGCCAATGTTGAGATGGGTCGTGATAATAATGGGCAAGTACGTAATCGTGGTTGAGTCTGGGTCGGATGTGACGCCGGAGCTTTGCGAACGCTACGGCATCGTGCGCGTGCCCATGCATGTCACGATTGGTGACGAGACCGTCGAGGACGGTTCGATCGATCCGCTCGAGATTTACTCACGCTGCAACGAGTTTGGCGTGATGCCCAAGACCAGTGGCTGCGCGCCTGCGGATTTTGCTCACGTGTACGATCGTATCCATGCCGAGCAGCCCGATGCGACCATTCTACATCTTGCGTACTCCGAGGCCACGACCTGCTCGCATCAATCATCGAAGATCGCCGCCAAGGGTCGCGACTACGTCTACTCCATGGACACGCGCTTTGTCTCGGTGGGGCAGTCGCTCGTTGTCGTCGAGACCGCCAAATACATCGAGACTCACCCCAATGCCACCGTCGACGAGATCTTCGCCTTCGCGAACTCCGTCATGGACCGCGTGCTGTTGGGCTTTGTTCCTACGGACCTTGCCTTCCTTAAGGCGGGCGGTCGCTTGTCCAACGTCGCGTTCCTGGGCGCCCATCTGCTCAAGATTAAGCCCTGCATTGAGGTAACGGGCGGCAAGTTCGTGGCAACCAAGAAGTTCCGCGGCTCTATGCTCAAGTGCGCCCGCGCCTTTATTGATCACATGGTTGCCAAGGGCGAGATTGACTACTCGCACATTGGCCTGGCGTATTCGGTAGGTCTTTCCGAGGAGCTGCGCGACGACATGGAAGTCTATGCACACGATCTTGGCTTTAAGGACATTACCTGGACTCAGGTCGGCGGCGTCATCTCGAGCCATTGCGGCCCGACCGCCTTCGGCGCGGTGCTCACGCTTAAGGCGTAAGGCCTGGAGTCTATCGATTTCTATTGCCTCGGCGGTGGGCGGGTTGCGATAACCCTCCCG
>DBGBJN010000103.1:0-6994 GCA_048449885.1 Collinsella sp. | reverse complement strand
CGTCGCCCACAGGTCCTGAGAGTCATCGGCTTCCCACATCACGCATCCATTCCGAGTCGCTTAAGCGCCGCGCCGAGCAGATCCTCGACACGCATATTCTGCCCATCATACCCGCTCAGGGCAACATCGGTCTCCTGCGGGCTAAAGCCCATGGAAAGGAGCGCCGCACGGGCGTCATCGATCGCCGAAGGCGCGGCGGCAGGAACAGGCATCTCAACCTGGCCGGGAATCACATCGACCGGCACAAAGCCCTTGTCCTTGGCAAAGGTGCTCTTGAGCTCCAGGATCAGACGCTGCGCAGTCTTTTTGCCCACACCGGGAACCTTGGCCATGCCTTTGTCATCCTCGGCCATCACCAGCGAATACAGCTGGCCCACGGTATAGGTGGAGAGCACGGCAAGTGCCAGGCGCGGGCCAACGCCCGACACGGACACGAGCCGGTCAAACATCGTGCGCTCGTCTTTAGAGGCAAAGCCAAAGAGCGTCATGGCGTCCTCGCGCACCTGCATACGGGTATAGAGGCGCACCTCGCCGCCGGGTGTAGGCAGCGTGGCGGCAGTGCTGCCCGAGATGCCGAGCTCAAAGCCCACGCCCGATACATCGACAACGGCCGAGCTCATCGTGGCCTCGACAAGCGTTCCATGGAGCTGGGAGATCATCAGTATCCGGTTCCTCTCTGTTGATAGAACTCGCCACCGGTAAGCGCCCGGGTGCGGCTAAGGTTAACGTGGCAGATGGCGCAGGCCAGGGCATCGGCGGCATGGTCGGGATGCGGGTCGTGATCGAGCTGCGTGAGCGTACGAACCATATACGCGACCTGCCGTTTGTCCGCGGCGCCGGTACCCACAACAGCCTGCTTGATTTGCATAGGCGTGTACTCGCCAATCTCGAGCGCGCATTCCGAAAGCGCCACGAGTGCAGCACCGCGGGCATGCGCCGTAGGAATGGCCGAGCGAACGTTGGCGCCAAAGTAAATGCTCTCGATAGCAGCGGTATCGGGTCGATAACGCTCCACGGCGCCTTTGAGGTCGCGAGCGATATGAGACAGGCGCACCGCGAGCGGGCTTCCGGCACTGGTCTCAATACAACCGTAGGCACGGCAGCGAACCTCGCCGCGCCGCTCCTCGATAATCCCCCAACCCGTATGGGCCAAACCGGGGTCGATACCCAAGATAACCAAGCCAGCCTCCCCTCGTCTTTTGCCAAGCACAAGGCAAGGCCCCGCGCACTATTCACGAACGTCTGTTCTAGAATAACACAACAGGGCCGAGGTGCTTAGTTGAAGTATCGGGGTTGGGAGCGAATCCCATCCCATAGTTAGTTTTGGCTAAAGAACGGGAACTGTCTCGGATCCATCGGCGGTTGCGGCATCGGCGTGCCCTGGGGCCCACCCTGCGGGCCACCCTGGCCGCCCATCATCTTTTCGATGGCGTCCTGGACCTCGCCCTCAAACTTCTTCATGCCCTCATGCAAGCGACGCTGGCCGTCCTCGGAGCGCAGCTCCTCCATCTGCTCGGGCGAAATACCCAACAGGTCACCCAGTATGCCCATCATCTCGCCACGCATGCGCTCGCTTGTATCCTCGTCGGCAAAGCGGTTCACCTCGGCGCGCGCCAGCGCATCGACCGTCATGCGTTCCTTGCCGCTCAGCCCCAGGTCGGACCACGCGAGCATGTACGGCCAGGCGCGCTCGACAAACGAACGGGCCGAGACGATCGGCGCCGTCGGCAGCATGCGGCGGGCGGCCTCGCCCTGACGCACAAGCATCAGCAGCAGCGAGCAAGCCTCGGGCTTGCCAGCGGCCATGGGGATGTCGTCAAAGGGTCGGTTACGGTCCACGTGCGCCTCGAGCGTGCCATCGACCTCGCCCGGCTCGAGCCCACCGAGCAGCTGCGCCGCGCGGTCGAGCATGTCGACCGGACCGTCGAGCGTCGAAAGCGCCTGTGCCAGCACGCGCTCCATGCAATCCTCCACCGCGTTGAGCGTCACGAGCTCCTGCGGCACCACGGCGGACGTACGGTTGCGTACGCGCGCCACAAACTCGAGCGTCGACAGGTACACGTCGCCAAAGGGCGCATAATCGCCCTGGTAGCCACCGCAAAACGCGGGCGCCGCCAGCGCGTACTCAGTTTTGGACAGCGGGCTCAACGCCATCGCACCCAGCTCGAGCGCCGTATCCTCCAGCATGAGGCCCAACGTGCGAGAGCGCAGGCGCTCGGCGTCGCCCGCCGACACATCGCGGTCGAGCACACGCGCGGCATCCGGCGCATCGCGCTCAACCGTGCGAATATGCAGGCGCTCGGCAATGGCGCGAACGGCGGCACAGCGAGCAGCCTCGGCCTCCTCCTGCGCCGGCGTAAAGATGCGGTTGCGTCCCAGCACCAGGCCGACCACATTGCGCGGACCCAGAGCGTCGACGGCAAGCGCCGCCAGCAGGGACGACGGCAAGTCGCCCTCAAGCGCCACCACGGCGCGCGACGTACCATGGGCTCGGGCGTTATCGCGCACAGCGAGCACCAGCGCCTGCCACAACCACTCCTCGGAACGAAACTCGGGCAGCTCGTGGTCCTCCAAGGCATCGAGCATTACGCCGCGCTGAATCTCCTGAACCAGCAGGCTCTCCTCAAAGCACGGCGCTTGGGCCACCACGCGCCCGCAATCGTCGAGCACAAACGACCCGCCGGTATACACCGACTCGTCATAGGCACCGACCGGCGCCATGCAGGCAAACCATACGCTGCGCTTAGAGGCGATCTTGCGGTAGGCTCCGCTGCGCACGGCGGCGATCGCAGCGGTCTCGCGGTCGGTCATATCAAACGCGTTGAACTGGAAATAGGCGATGAGGTCGACACCGGTCGGCAGCATCTCGAGCTCGCGGTCCAAGTCGAAGATCACGGCGATACGCACGCCGTCCACGTCAAACACCGGCGGCGCCCAACGGGCATCGCCGTTCCCACCGCGCTGCAGGGCAATGCTCGAACGGGCCGGCACCACATGGCCGTCCTTGAGCATCATGTAGTCGAGCAGGGGCTGGCCCTCAAACGAAACTGCCGCGGGCACGATGCAGATCATATCGAGCTCTTGGATACGCTCGGCGACGCCGGTCAAGCCGGCAAGTATGTCGTGCTCAAAGTCGGCAGCGCCCACCAGGCCGCCGGGCAGGGCTCCCATAAAGAGCGGAGCCGGGACGCACAGTACGCGCGCACCGCGCTCATGGGCCAGGCGCGCCTGGTCCTCGATGCGACCGCAGATACCCTCAATATCACCCAGGCGCATATCGATCTGTGCAAGTGCGAGCTTCATGGCTCAGCCCTTTCCGTCGTAAACCATCGTTGTCGTAGTAAAAGCGCCGGCCGCATGACGCAGTCGGCGCTTGCATGTGCATATGCTAGCTATGATACCCCGAGCGGGGGCGCGCTCCTAGAACGTCGCGGACCACAGCCCGTGCAGGTTGCAATAGGCATAGACGGTACCGGTCTTGGAACCGCCGGCAAAAAACGTCGCGGGCTTCATGCCGGGCTGGAGGTAATGGACCTCCAGACGGCCCTCGGCCTCAAGGGCAATCCACTCGATGTAGTGCTCGGGCACCATAGGATGCTCGACCGAGCCCACGCGTGCGCGGATCACGTGACCGTCGCGCTCGCTCTCAACGACCGGCACGTGCTTCTCGTGCGCCGCGTCCTCGGTGTTCGCGGTCAGCTCCGTGCAGCCGGCAGGGGTCGCAACGTCGTTGCCAAGGGCGGCAATGAGCTTGCCGTCGGGGTCCTTAAAGAATTTCGCCATGATGTTCTCCTTTGCTGATGTGCCGATGTTCTCGAGGTTCTTATGCCCAAAGGCAAGCGAACCATCCACGGCATGGCAAATGAACACATAACGAGCGGGGCTAGCGCCCGGGGTCAGAGCGCGCCGGCGACCCGAAGCCGTCTCGACAGCCCCGGTTGCCATCTGCGCAGTTAGCGCCCGTCGCCGCCGAGCAGTGCCAAAACATCCTCGCGGGTAAACAGTGCCGAGGAGATGCCGTCGCCACCGAGCACGCTGTTGACCAGGTCGCGCTTGGACTCCTGCATCTGCATAATGCGTTCCTCGATCGTGTCCTTGGCGATGAGCTTGTACACGGTCACGGTATGTTGCTGGCCAATACGGTGCGCGCGGTCGGTCGCCTGGTCCTGCGCCGCCACGTTCCACCACGGGTCATAGTGAATGACCACGTCGGCCGCCGTCAGGTTCAGGCCGACGCCGCCCGCCTTGAGCGAAATCAAAAAGACCGGCACCTCGCCAGCTTGGAACTGCGCAACCATCTTGGCACGGCTCTCCTTGGACGAAGCGCCCGTGAGCTTAAGAAAGCCGATGTCCTCCTTGGCCAGGCGCTTGCCAATGATATCGAGCATGCCCGTGAACTGGCTGAATAGCAGAATGTGGTGCCCGCCGTCGAGCGCACCGTGCACGAGCTCCATGCAAGCGTCGAGCTTGGCGCTCCCCGCCTTGTAATCCTCGTAGTGTAGACGCGGGTCGCAGCAGATCTGGCGCAGTTTGGTGAGCTCGGCGAGCACCTTGAGCTTGTCTTTCTTAAACTCGGATGCCTCGCGATGCTGCACCTGCTGGGCGATGCGGTCCTGGTTTGCCAGGTAGAGCTTGCGCTGCTCGCCGGTGAGCTGCGCCATGACGGTGTCCTCGATCTTCTCGGGCAGGTCGGCAACCACGTCTTCCTTAACACGGCGCAGCACAAACGGCGACACGAGCGCCTGCAGGCGAGCGGCGCTATCGCCCTCGGCGTGCTCGACGGGGCTCTCAAAGCGCTTGGCAAACGACTCGCGCGTCCCCAAAA
Organism: Collinsella sp.; assembly: GCA_048449885.1. GTDB lineage: Bacteria > Actinomycetota > Coriobacteriia > Coriobacteriales > Coriobacteriaceae > Collinsella. Next base: position 2,169 of record DBGBJN010000103.1, on the reverse strand, counting down.
GGCCCGGCATCAAAAAGTCGAAGATGCTCCAGAGCTCGGACAAGCGGTTTTCGATGGGCGTGCCCGTCAAGGCAAAGCGCACGCCGGCAGGCAGGCGCTTGGCGGCGCGCGCTACCTGCGTGAGCGGGTTTTTAATGTACTGGGCCTCGTCGAGCACAACGCGGGCAAAGTCCTGCTCGGCATACTCGTCGATATCGCGTCGCATGAGGTCATACGATGTCACGACCACGTTATGCTCGTCGGCGCCGGCTATCTGCACGCGGCGCTGCGCCTTGGCACCCACGATGGCGCACACATCGAGCGACGGGGCAAAGCGCTCCAACTCGGCAGTCCAGTTGTACACAAGCGACGCAGGGCACACCACGAGCGTGGGCTTGGCGTCCCCCGCCTCCACGCGCGTCAGGATATGCGCGATCATCTGCAGTGTTTTGCCCAAGCCCATATCGTCGGCCAAGATGCCGCCGAGGCCCAGGTGCTCGAGCGAGCCGAGCCACTGGTAGCCGTCAACCTGATAGCCGCGCAGTGTGGCCTTGAGCGAGACTGGCACCGTAAAATCCATCTTGCCGAGCGTATCCAAGCGCTCGACGGTGCGACGGAATGCAGCGTCGCGATCGGCCTCAAGCGCCGGCGTGCGCGCGAGCATGCTGTCGACAAACAGGGTACTCGACGCGGGAAGCGACACGCCGTCGAGCAGATCGACGGCATCGACGCCCAGGTCCTCGGCAAGACCAAACGCGGCGCGGGCACCCTCGTCCAGGCGCACGATGTCGCCGGACGTGAGGCGCGCAAACGTCTGGTGGCGCTTGTACGAGTCCAGATAGATGGCAAGATCTGCCGCCGAAAGACCGCTCGCGCCCAGTTCGACATCGAGCAGGTTGCTCTTGACGGTCGCGCGCACCGAAAGCTTGGGCGCAGGGCGCACCGAGACCTGGCGCAGGCGGTCGCTGAGCATGACCTCGCCCAGCTCGGACAGGGCAGACAGGCCCTCGGTCAGCAAGTGAAACAGGCTCTCGTCGTCGCGCTCCTCAAACGCCAGGCCGCCCTCGTAAAAGTCGAAATACAGGGCCGCCGTATCCATAACGCGAAACTCTGCTATCTCGTCGCGCGGCGGCACGCCCGGGCGCTGCTCTTCGAAGGGACTGCCCGGAGCGCCCAGGCTAAAGAGATCTCCCGACCAATCACCGTAGGAAACCGTAATCTTGCAGGTCACAAGCCCGTCATCGACACCGATTGCCATGGCAAAGCTCGGCTCGGGCGCCACGGTGTCGAGCACGGCGGGAGCGGTGAGGTCAGTGTATTCGCGCAGCACGGGCAGTGCCATGCGGCAGAATTCGCCCACCTGCTCGGCGGCGATATGGACCGGCGTGCGACAGGGCAGCAGACGCGACAGAAACGGCGCCGCATGCTGGGCAAACGCCGCATCGGCGCGACGCGCGCGGTGCGCGTCGACCAGATAGGCAACGTCGCCCGAGGCAAAGCAGTACATATCGGCGGGCAGGCGCAGGTCGTAGCTGCCACCGGCCGCCGGCGCAATCTTGGCGGCAAGCAGCGGCGGTTGTTTTGCCGAGGCCTCGTCCTCCCCCACCGGCGACAACTCAACCGCTACCTCGTAGGAACGATGTGTCGTCGTTCCCCGCGACCAGGCGGGCTCAAAGGAAATGGTCCTGCCACGCAGCAAGTCCAGCATGTATACGATGTCATGCTCGGACAGCGGCAGCTGGCGCTCGGCGACAAAGCCGCTGCGTGCAAAATCGTACGACGCCGAACGCGAACTTGTGATGTCACTCAGATACACAACCGTTGCCACAACAAGGTCGAGCAGACGCACCGAAACCTCGTCAAAGGCCTCGGGCGCATGGAGGAATGTGAGCTTTTTGCCGTACGAGAACGTGCCGCCGCGCGCGTAGGCGGCGGCCATGCCGTCGATGTCCTTGACCACGTAGGACACCGAACCGCAGCGAATGCGAAGCTCGAGCGCCCAGCTAAAGCGGTCGGCAAACAGCGGATTGTAGTACGGCACCAGCGAGGGCTCCAACACCGCCTTGGGGGCATCGGGGTCGACAGTGCCGGCGAGCTTGCGGCGCATGCCCGCCAACTCATCCATGCGCGCGTCCGAAAGATCAGAGAGCGCCTTCATGAGGCTCGGGCTTGTGGGAATGGGCGCCGGGA
>DBGBJN010000102.1:0-8546 GCA_048449885.1 Collinsella sp. | reverse complement strand
TGGCGGCACCTCGGGCGTGTCGGTCATTCTGTCCACGCTGTTCCCGACCCTGCCCGTCGGCGTCTTTATGTGGATTATTAACGCGGTTCTCGTCGTTTTGGGCTTTATCTTTTTGGAGCGCAAGGCAATCCTGTGGAGCGTTTTCGCCTCGTTTGCGCTGTCCGCCTATGTTTCGCTGTTCGAGCTCTTTATTCCGACCGATGTCTCTCTGACGGGTGATATGTGGCTCGACCTGTGCTTTGCCGTCATCTTGCCGGCGCTTGGCAGCGCTATTGTCTTTGACATCGGCGCCTCGACGGGTGGCACGGACATTCTTGCCATGATCCTCAAGCGCCGCACGACGCTCGAGATTGGCCGTGCCCTGCTGCTGGTCGATATCGGCATCGTGACCATCGCGGCCTTTTTGTATGGCCCGCGTGTCGGTCTGTATTGTGTACTCGGCCTGTTTGCCAAGACACTCGTGGTCGACAAAGCCATTGAGAGCATTCACCTGCGCAAAGTCTGCACGGTCATTTGTTCCGAGCCCCTTAAGGTCGAGGAGTTTATCGTCAAGCATCTCAACCGCACGGCGACCATTAGCCGCGGCTACGGTGCCTTCTCGGGCAAGTGCGTGACGGTGATCATGAGCGTGCTGAGCCGTCGCGAGGCCGTGCAACTACGCCGCTATGCGCGCGAAGTCGATCCGGGCGCCTTTATCACGATTGTCGACAGCTCCGAGATCGTCGGCAAGGGTTTCCGCGGCACGAACTAGCGCGGACGTATTCAACGAACCGCCTGCTGGCGCCGTGTACCTTGCAAATCGGTCGTCTTTGAGTATTTGACCCCACATTGGGCAATAATGATGCTAAAGACAACGTTTGCGATCCAAGTGATTCGTTCAAGATGCGAAGGGATGATTCTATGTTCTGCTCGCAGTGTGGCGCCCCCATGGGCGATAACGACAAGTTCTGCGGCGTGTGTGGCGCTCCTAATGCCGGTGCCGCTGGCCCCGCTCCCCAGGGACAGCCTCAGCCCCAGCAGTTTGTTCCGCAACCGCCCGTGGCGAATGCGCCAAAGGGCTGTGTGGCTCAGGCGTTCCAAGATATGACTAAGACTCCGGGCGTGCTTCAGCGTGTATGCCAAATCGCGTTTTTGCCGGCGCTGATTTGCGTTGTGTCGGTGCTCGTGTTGTTTATTCCCGTTATTGGCGGCATTGCGGCTGCCATCGGCTTTTTGGCAGCTTGCATTGCGAGTGTGTGCGGTTCCGGCTTTGGTATCGAGTGGGGCCGTGATCTGTCGCTCAAGGTCGATGACGGCATGGACCGTCCGCTGATGCGTTCCACGTCGTTTGGTCTCGGAGTCTTTTCGAGCGTTATTTCGGTCGTGCTCGAGGTTATCGCTGCCATTCCCGTTATCGGTGTAGTGCTTTCGCTGGCGGAGGGCGCGGTAATTGGCGCCGCAGGCTCGTATTCGTATTACGGCTCTTATGCGCTCGAAGCTGCGCTGTTTGGCTCGCTTGGCCTGCTTGTCCTGGCGCTAATTGCCTCGGCGATTCTGGGTGTCTTCTTTAAGATGTTCGCCGACATTGCCGTGATGCACTTTGCGGTGACCGGGCGCGTCGAGAGCGCGTTTTCGCTCGATAAGGTCTGGGCGGCCTTTAAGCACAACAAGACCAAGCTGTTCTGTGCTTCGTTCCTTCCCGAGTTTTTGACGGGCCTGGTTTCCAACGTCATTACGTGGATCTTGACAGCTGTCTTTGGTGCCATCGCCGGAATTGGCGCGTACGGCTATTACTATCGCCCCACGGGTATCGAGGCGATTGTTACCGCCGGTGGTGTCACGCTCGTATTGTTCCTGGTGCTGATTGCATTCGTCACGGTGTTCCTTACGGTCTTTGGCAAGATGCTCAAGCACCGTGCCGTTGGCTATTGGGCTGCACGTTATGCAAGCGAATGGGCCGATGAGGACAAGGACGACGTTTTGACTTTTGTGCTCCCGGGTGAGAAGAAGCCTGCTCCTGCGGGATTCAATCCCACGGCAGCCACTGGTGCTGCGCCTGCCCCGGCGCCCGCGCCTGCACCTGCCCCGGCACCCGCGCCTGCCCCTGCCCCGGCACCTGCTCCTGTCCCCGCACCGGCGTCCGAGGCGACGCCTGCGGAGCCCGATTGGGATGCCGTTGCCACGCCGGCGGATGAGCCGGGCGATAATCCTGCTGCCGAAAACAATCAAACCGAATAGCCGGTCGAGGCGCCCTGGGCAACTGAGCCCGGGGTGCCTTTTTCTACTGCGAAAGCAAGAAAATGCCTGGGAAAACGGTTGCAGCAAAATTTCTCGGAAATTGGTCAATGTTGCGCAACAACGTCGCGGCTATTGTTGAGAACGTAGACGTGTAAGGTTTGAAGGCGTGCGACGCCTTAGGAAAAGGAGAGGCTCATGTTCTGTCCCACTTGTGGTTCTCCCATTTCGGATGATGCCAAATTCTGCCCTGTTTGCGGATCCGCCGTTGGTGCCGCTTCTGCCGCTGCGGCCCCGCAGCCCCAGCCCGCTCCGGCCCAGGCTATTCAGCCCGCGCCCCAGCCTCAGCAGCAGTACACCGGTCAATACGCCCAACAGTCCGCATCCGCTCCGATGGGCTATGACCCCATTAAGGCTGACCGCAGCCTGATCGGCTGGCTGCTGCTCTCTCTTGTGACCTGCGGTATCTATTCGTTCTACTTCCTGTATTGCTTGGCACGCGACGTCAACACGTTGTGTCAGGATGACGGCGATTACACGCCGGGTCTGGCGGAATTCATCCTTCTATCGTTTGTGACCTGCGGCTTCTACGCGTACTACTGGTATTACAAGATTGGCAACCGCCTGCAGGCCAACGCTCCTCGCTACGGCCTGGTGTTCCAGGAAAACGGCACCACCGTTCTTCTGTGGCAGATCTTCGGCGCGCTCCTGTGCGGCCTTGGTCCCATCTTCGCTATGAACATCGTCATCAATAATACCAATGCCATGGCAACGGCTTACAACACTCGCCTTGGCGCTCGTGCCTAACAATAAGGGCGGCGTGAACAGCTTCCAGGGACATAGGGGCACGGCAGAGCTCCTTCGCCGCGCCCTTTTTTGCACCGGCGCGCTCTTTGTCGCCTGGCTCGCGCTCTACCTGCTCGACATTGGCTGCATTTTTCGATTGATGACGGGCATTCCTTGTCCGGGATGCGGCATGACGAGGGCGTGGCTGGCGGCGCTGCGCCTCGATTATGCGGCTGCCTTTGCCTACCATCCGCTGTTTTGGGTGGTGCCGATTGCGTTTGTGCTCGCGTTCGTGCGCGAGGAGGTGGCATCGAGCAAGCTAAAGCGTGGTATCGACATTGCGGTCACCGTGTTGTGCGTGCTGGTCGTCGTCGTATGGATCGTGCGCCTCATCAATCCGGCAGATGCCGGTCTGCTCTTTGGCGGCTATGCGCCCGCCGGAGTTCCCGACGATATCATCCACCTCGAACCCCCACGCTGGCTCACCATCCTTCGCTCTTACCTGGCGTGACGGAGGACGCGCTAGAAAAACGGTCGACACATAAGCGGGGGCGAACGTTGAGATAACGTTCGCCCCCGCTTTGCTCTAGCTAGGTTGTTATGGGTGGGCGTGACGGCTACTCGCCATGCTTCTCCTCGTGGCGAGCGGCAGCCCGCGCATCGTGGATGCCCTTGATTGCGGCATGGCGGGCGGTACGGGCGTCGTGCATGGCGTCGCGGGCCTCGGCGGCCGTTGCCTTGGCAGAGCGCAGCTTGGCTGCCAGGTCGGGATTGGTCTCGGCAACCGCGGCGATCGTGGGGCCGTCGAGCTCTTCTTGCGTGGGCTCGGCCAAAAAGTCGATGGCATACTGAGCGGCTACCATGGAGCCCTTGGCGAGCACGCTCTCGTCGATCTTATAGAAGCAGGAGTGCTGGGCATAGGTGGCGCCAATCTGGGGGTTGCGCGTGCCAACAAAGGCGAGCACGCCCGGTACGCGGCGCAGATACTCCGAGAAGTCCTCGCCCGAAAGCGTGCCGCGGTAATGGCCCTCGCTCGCGGGACCCAGGCACTTGAGCACAGCTTGGCGGCAGCGTTCGCTCGAGGCGGCATCGTTTTCGACCTTGTAGTTGGCGATGGTGTAGTCGGTGAGCTCGGCCTCGGCGCCCAGAGCAGCCGCGGTGTGCTCCACGATGCGGCGCATAAGCTCGGGCATCTCCTCATGCGTCTTGTCGCCATAGGTGCGCACCGTGCCGGCGAGGTACGCCGTGCCGGCGATAACGTTGCGCGCGGTGCCGCCATGCAGCTCGCCGACGGTGATGACGGCAGGTTCGTAGGGGCTAATCTCGCGCGAGACGATGGTCTGCAGGGCGTTGACGATTTCGGCGGCAACCATAACGGCGTCGTGGCCGCGCTGGGGCATGGCGCCATGGCACGAGGTGCCGCGGACGTCGATGCGGAACCAGTCGGTGTTTGCCATGCGTGGGCCGGGCTCGCAGCTTACGGTGCCGGCGTCGACCTCGCTCCAGATGTGCGCGGCGTAGGCGCCGTCGACGCCGTCGAGCACACCCGTGCCGATCATGAGTTTGGCGCCCTGGCCGTTTTCCTCGCTGGGCTGGAAAACGATGCGAATCTCGCCGTGGATGTCATCGGTCATGTGGCGCAGAATCTGCAGCGTGCCGAGCATCATGGCGATATGGCAGTCGTGACCGCAGGCGTGCATGCAGCCCTCGTTGACGCTGGCGAACTCCTCGCCGGTCTGCTCGGTGACAGGCAGAGCGTCGATATCGGCGCGCAGCAGGATACGGCGGCGCGGCGTGCCGTCCTCGCGGTAGGCATCCGGCGCGGTACCGCGAAGCGTCGCCACCAGGCCCGTCTTGAGCGGACGCTCGTAGGGGATATTCATGGCGTCGAGCTGGTTGGCGATGTCGGAAGTCGTGCGCTCCTCGGCAAGGCTCAGCTCCGGGTGCTTATGGAAGTGCCGGCGCTGCTTGATGATGTAGGGTTCAAACTCGGCGGCGATATCCTGGATGGCCGCGGTGACGTCGTCTGCCGCGCGAACCTCGGTTGCCGCCATAATCTGCTGTGCCTTGGTCTTCGTCATGGTCGATTTGCTCCTTGTTGGCTCGATCGCAAAATCGTACAGGCTCTCTCCAGTATGCCACCTGCCGCTAGGGCTGGTAAAGTTGCCGTTTGCCGCTTGGGGTTTTGTTGCAAGGGCGGGGGAGTACACTCGGGGGTGTTGAATTTCCTGCCAGAGATGGGGATGCCCATGCAACATATCGATCGGATTATCCGCTCCAAGAACGTTTTTACCGCCCAAGACGGCATCGATACCGCCCGCGAGCTGGCGATTGCCATTGCAGGCGATCGCATCGTCGCAGTCGGCACGCCCGATGACGTGGTTGCCGCCGCCCCTGCCGCCACGCCGGTGGTCGATTACGGCGAACAATTTATCTGCCCCGGTTTCCATGATGCGCACCTGCACTTCTTCCATACCTCGGTCGGTTCCTCGCCGTACATGCTCATGGATATGGGCACGTCAGAGGCGGCACTGGTGCAGCATGCGCTCAAGTTTTCCCAAGGCTTGCCCGATGACGCCTGGGTCGTGACCCAGGGCTGGCGCGATTACCGCTGGGATCCGCCTGAGCATCCTACCAAGGCCTCCCTCGACGCCGCCTTCCCCGATCGCCCCTGTGTTATGTATTCGGGCGACGGGCACACGCTTTGGCTCAACAGCCGCGCACTCGAGGCGCTCGGCGTCACGCGCGACAGCGAGCCGCCAGCGGGCGGCAGTTACGACAAGGATGCAAACGGCGAACTCACGGGTATCGCTCACGAGGCGGCTGCCATGCAGCTGCTACCGCGCTGCCTTGAGTGGCTGGGGGAGGATCGCATCGCAAGCGCTTACGCCGATCAAATGAGGCGTATGGCCGAGCAGGGCATCACCTCGATCTGCGATATGTCGCTCATGCCCATGCCGGGCTGCGATTTTATCCGCGACGACGTCTACGACAAACTGCAGGCAGCCGGCAAGCTGGGCATCCGAGCCCATCTGTTCCCCACGCTGCTGGATGACCAGTCGCGCTTGGAAGAGCTGCAGACCCGCTACGCGAACAACGCGCTGCTCTCGGCGCCTGGTTTTAAGCAGTTTTTCGACGGCGTGTCGAGCGAACACACGGCCTATCTCACCGAGCCCTATACCAACCCGCGCTTCCCGGGCGACCAGGGCCGTCTGACGGTTCCTGCCGAGCGTATGCGCAAGCTGGTCCTCGCTGCCGCGGAGCGCGGTCACACCGTGCGCATCCACGTCATCGGCGACGGTGCCATCCATGCCGCGCTCGATATCTTTGAGGAGGCCGCGGAACTGTACGGCCTGCCCCAGCACGGTCATAACACGCTCGAGCATCTGGAGAACCTCTTGCCCGAGGACATTGACCGCCTGCGCAAGCTTAACGTGGTTGCTTCGAGCCAGCCCTGCCACATTACACTCGACCCGGGTGGACCGGAGCGCGATCTGGGCCTGGAGCGCAGCCGCATCATGTGGCCGTTTGCGACCTATAAGCAGCGCGGCATTCGCCAAGCTTTCGGTACCGACAGCCCTATCACGCCCGTTACCAGCATGAACGTGCTCTACACGGCTATCACGCGCCAGGACCCCAAAAGCCACTGGCCCGAGGGCGGCTGGTTACCGAGCGAGCGCATCGATGCAGCAACAGCCCTGCGCAACTACACCCTGGGCAGCGCCTATGCAGCGGGCGACGAGCAAAACCTCGGCAGCTTGGAGCCCGGCAAGTACGCCGACCTGGTAGTCCTGGACCAAAACCCGCTCACCATCGACCCCCAAGAGCTTCAGGCTACCAAGGTTCAGGCTACCTACCTGGCAGGTAACTTAATCTACGAGCGCTGACCCCACATCCCACCCCTCAGTTGCGGTGAAATAGTCCCTAAAATCGGCCTTCAAGCCCAAAAACAGGAACTATTCCACCGCAACTTAAAAGAGCGCGTCTCAACAACGTGCCCCTTTCTTGTTCGCACCATCTGCATCGCCATTTTGCTGCACTGACTTTTCTGAATGCCGGGACCGAATTAGTTAACCTGCCTCCCGTGTGGCTCCGGAGGGGCGGGGCATAAGGTTTATCGCGAGTTCCGCACGAGCCGAAGGCCACTTAATGTGGCCTTCGTGCGAGCAGGACTGCCCGAGCAGGAAACCTTATGCCCCGCCCCTCCGGAGCCACACGGGAGCCACTGCTAAGTTATCCCCCGGCATTCAGAAAATCTAAGTGCCAAAAAATAAGATTTTTTGACTCCGTGTTGTATAACCCGCCATTCGTGGGTACCATTCAACGCGTACGCAAACAAAAAGGGTTAATTCGCGTGGTATAACCGCGCGGCCCAAAAAGGAGGAGACAAGCATGTCGTCTTTGAAGCCGCTTGCAGATCGTGTTCTGGTCAAGCCCGACGAGGCCGAGCAGAAGACCGCTTCTGGTCTGTATATCGCCAGCAACGCTCAGGAGAAGCCGCAGCGCGGCACCATCGTTGCCGTGGGCGCCGGCAAGGTCAACGACAAGGGTGAGCGCATCCCCATGGACGTCAAGGTTGGCGACGTTGTCATCTACGGTAAGTTCGGTGGCAACGAGGTCAAGGTCGACGGCGAGAAGTATCTGCTGATGCGCGCCGACGACATCTACGCTGTCGTCGAGGCCTAGTCTCGTCAGAATCTCTGATTCGTCTTTGAACGCGCCCGCCGCATAGGACTCGGAAGCGGCGACGCGAGTCACGTTTCTTTTGGAGGATTACCTACCATGGCAAAGAACATTACGTTCAACACCGATGCCCGCGCTAAGCTCGCCAAGGGCGTCAACACTCTGGCCGACGCCGTTACCGTTACCATGGGCCCCAAGGGTCGCTACGTTGCGCTGCAGCGCACGTTCGGTGCCCCGACCATCACCAACGACGGCGTTTCCGTCGCCAAGGAGATCGAGCTCGAGGACAACATCGAGAACATGGGCGCTCAGCTGGTGAAGGAGGTCGCTACCAAGACCAACGACACCGTGGGTGACGGCACCACCACCGCAACCCTGCTCGCTCAGGCCATCGTCAACGACGGTCTGCGCAACGTCGCCGCTGGCGCTAACCCGCTGGCCATCCGTCGCGGCATCGACAAGGCCGTCAACGCCGCCGTCGCCGAGATGAAGAAGCAGGCCAAGCCTGTCGAGACCAAGGAGCAGATCGCTTCCGTCGGTACCATCTCCGCCGGTGACCCCGAGGTCGGCGAGAAGATCGCCGAGGCTATGGAGGTCGTGGGCAAGGACGGCGTCATCACCGTCGAGGATTCCCAGACGTTCGATATCACCATCGACACCGTCGAGGGCATGCAGTTCGACAAGGGCTATGTCTCCGCTTACTTCGTCACGGATAACGACCGCATGGAGGCCGTGATGAAGGATCCGTACATCCTCATCACCGACCAGAAGATCTCCAGCGTTCAGGACATCATGCCCGTTCTCGAGGCTGTCCAGCGCGCTGGCCGTGGCCTGCTCATCATCGCTGAGGACATCGACGGCGA
>DBGBJN010000101.1:0-2129 GCA_048449885.1 Collinsella sp. | reverse complement strand
CGTTCAGCTGTGCGCATTCTTTACCTGGAGTCGCCTGTATTGCTTGCTGAGCTCGGCTGCCGCCGTGGCGCTCTACAACTTCTTGTTTGTCGACCCGCGCTACTCGCTGTCGCTTATCGACCGCGGCTATCCCGGCATGTTTTTCATCATGTTCGTGGTCTCGCTTGTGTCGAGCTCGATTGCGTTGGCCCTGCGCCGCGCCTTGGCGCAGGCTGCCGCCAGCGACCGCCGCACGCATATGGTGCTCGAGACCAACCGCATGCTGCAGCGGTGCGCCGATCAGCATCAGATCGTTCACGCCATGGCCACGCAGCTGGCGCGTCTTTCGGGCTGCCCTGTCGTGTGGTACAGCGCCGACGCCGAGGGCGATGACCTGCTGCCGCGTGCGACATACACGGCCGTGGGCGATGCCGCGCCGGTGCATGAACTGGCGCCGCAGATGCCGCCGCGGCTCTCGGCGTCCGCCTATGTGGGAACGCCGCTCGATGCCACCTATGGTGGCTCGGCGTTTTATGGCATCTACCTGACGGTTCGCACAGGCGACGGCTTCGCGCGCTCGGGCGACCCCGCCTCGGTGGTGGGCGTGCTGGCTATCGTTGCCGAGCCCGACGTGCTGACGCATGAGGAGCGGACGCTTGCCGATGCTATCGTGAGCGAAGGCGAGCTGGCACTCGATCGCGCCCGCGCCATGGAGGCCCGCGAGGAGGCGGCGGTGCTCGCCAAAAACGAACAGTTGCGCGCCAACCTGCTGCGCTCAATCTCGCACGATCTGCGCACGCCGCTTACCAGTATTTCGGGTAATGCCGACGTGCTGCTCGACCAGGGCTCGACCGGCACCGCGGTGCTCGATGCCCAGACGCGCCGCGGCCTGCTCCTTTCCATTCGCTCGGATGCGCAATGGCTCAACGCCACCGTCGAGAACCTGCTCGCCATCACCAAGCTCGAGGGTGGCGGTATGCGCCTGTCGACCACACTCGAGCTCATGGACGATATCGTCGAGGAGGCGCTGCGCCATGTAAGTCCGGCCGTGCGCGAGCACGACCTTAAGGTGGTGGCGTGCGATGAGCCGGCGCTCGTCAACGTCGACGCGCGCCTGATGGTGCAGCTGGTGGTCAATCTGGTGAACAACGCCGTCACCTATACGCCCGCAGGCTCGCATATCGTGATTTCGATTAGCGTCGACGATGGGTGCGTGGCGTGCTCGGTGGCCGATGACGGCCCGGGCATCGCGCCCGAGGACCGCGAGCGGATCTTTGAGTCGTTCTACACCGCCAACCACGGTTTGGCCGACAGCCATCGCAGCGTGGGCCTGGGACTTTCGCTCTGCCGCTCCATTGCGTTAGCGCATGGCGGTAGCATAGAGGTTGCCGCGGCGGACCCGCACGGCTCGGTCTTTACGATTGAGCTTCCCGTCGCCGATGTTTCGTTTGATAAGGAGTAGCGCTGTGCCGAACTCTGCCGTAAAACCGCTCATCTTGGTCGTTGAGGACGACCCCGCCGTTCGCAATCTTATTGTTGCCGCGCTCGAGGCGCACGGCTTGCGCCATATGGCCGTGGAGACCGCCCATGCCGCCATCGCCGCCGCCTCATCGCAGGCACCGAGCATTGTGCTGCTCGATCTGGGCCTGCCCGATATGGACGGCGTCAAGGTGGTGGAGTCGGTGCGCGCATGGTCGGGCATGCCGATCATCGTGGTTTCGGCGCGCAGCGAGGACGCGGACAAGATCCGCGCGCTCGATGCCGGTGCCGACGACTACCTGACTAAGCCGTTTTCGGTCGAGGAGCTGCTCGCGCGCATTCGTACGACACTCAGGCGCCTTTCGTATGCGCAAACGGGCGGCGTTGTCTCCGAGGGCTCGTTCGATACCGGTGAGCTGCATATCGATTTTGATGCCGGCATTGCCACGATGGATGGCGAGGAGCTGCATCTGACGCCGATTGAGTACAAGCTCTTGTGCCTGCTGGCACATAACGCCGACAAAGTGCTGACGCACCAGTTTATCCTGCACGAGATTTGGGGCACGGCAACTAAGAGCGACCTGGCGAGCCTGCGCGTCTTTATGGGCACGCTGCGCAAGAAGATCGAGTCCGACCCCGCGCATCCGCGTTATATCCAGACGCACGTGGGT
>DBGBJN010000100.1:0-6115 GCA_048449885.1 Collinsella sp. | reverse complement strand
AAACCAGCTCTGCTCGACCTCGCGCTGGTGGAACTCACGAATCTGGCGTGCAGCCTTTTCGAGCGCCGCGGCAAAAGCGGGATCGAGGCCTTCGAGCGCGGCATCGATCTGCTCTTGCGGCAGACGGAAGCTCTGCAGCTCAACACCGTCAAAACGCTGACAGTAATCGCGCACCGCGGCATCGCCGTTGGCGCGCACGTCAGCCACGATATCGCGGGCGGCGTCGACGATGTTTTGCGGCAGCACACCCTTGCGGTTGAGCTGGTTGGTAACGAGGCGCTCACCGGGAGCAAGCTTGATGGTCTTCATATCGGTATCCCCTATCGGTCGATGTTGTGTTCGAAAAACGAGCGACTGGGCAGCGGCGCCAGTCGGCCCGCAGCCCAGACATTGGGGCGCCCGTGCGCGCTCGCGCTATTGTGCCGAGCCCGCGACGGGCTCAAAATGCTTGTCCTTCACGGCCGCGGCCAGGCGATCGGCCAAGTTGCGCACGCGCGGGTCCAGGCGCGCGGCACCCGGGTTGACGAAGAATCGCGCCGTGCAGTCCATAATGCGACCGGTAATAACCAGGTCGTTGTCGCGCAGCGTGGCACCCGTGGCGGTAATGTCCACGATACGGTCGGTCATACCGACAATGGGACCCAGCTCGATGTTACCGTGAAGCGAAACGATGTCGGCGTTCACGCCGCGCTCGGCATACCAGGCACTCGCGATGCGCGGGTACTTGGTGGCCACGCGAAGCGACCCGCGACGGGCATAGTTGCGCTCGGCCTGGCCGGCGCGCCACGCGGGCTCCGCCTCGATAAAGGTGCACAGGCCATAGCCCAGGTCGACCAGCTGCAGCAAGTTGAGGTCTGCCTCGATGAGCGAGTCCCAGCCGCAGATGCCGCAATCGGCACCACCGCAGCCCACAAAGGCGGGCGCATCGCTGGGGCGCACGATGACAAACTCGATATCGCCGACCGTGCCCTCGCCGGCACGCGTGTCGCGACCGCGCACAATCAGGTGACGGCCGGGGTCACGCAGCTCAGAGACGTCCAAGCCCGCGGCCTCGAGCACGTCGAGCGTGTCGGCCTTGAGCGAGCCCTTGGGCACGGCGATGCGCAGCGGACCCTCGGCGCCGCGACCCACGGCGTGATCGCCGTCGGAAGCGGCGTCCTCGGCCGAGGTGCGCGCGGCCTCCAGACGCTCGAGCGAAAAGGCAAAGCCCGCCGCCGGTACCTCGATGCCGTCGCCAAATGCGCCGGTAAAGATGGAGTCGTAGCGTCCGCCCGAACCGACCGGATCGGGCAGGCCGCCGGCATAGGCCTTAAAGACCAGACCCGTGTAGTAATCGAAAGAGTTCATGATGGAGAAGTCGAACGACAGCACCTGGGCGTCCTCGGGTGCCAGGCCCTCGACCAGGGCACGCAGCTCGCGCGTCAGCGGCACGACGATACCGGCGGCCTCCAGCAGCGCGTCCACGCGGTCGAGCACCTCGGCACCGCCGTGCAGACGTGGCAGCTCGCTAATGGCGGCCTTGACGGCATCGGACTCGACGCTTGCTGCCACGCGGGCATCGAGGCCCACAAAGTCGTTGGCGTGCACGCAGCGCAGGGCCTCGGCGGCCAGCTTGCGATCCTCGCACGCCGCAAGCAGCTCCTTAAACGGACGCACGCTACCTGCGATAATGCGCGCATCGGGCAGCGCCAACTTGCGCACGGCCTCGGCCACGAGCGAGACAATCTCGACATCGCCCGCGGTATCGCCCGCGCCGATAAGCTCAAAACCCAGTTGCGTAAACTGACGCGAGCCGCCGGCATTGCGCTGGCACTCGCGAACCACCGGCGCCTCGTAGCGAAGGCGCAGGGGCAGGTCGGCCGCGCGCATGCGGGTCGAAACCAGACGCACGATCGGCAGCGTGTTGTCGGGACGGACCACCAGCAGGCGACCGTCGTCATCAAAGAGCTTAAACGGCGTGTCCGCAATGCGACCGCCCTCCTCAAGCGACCCCTTGTCCTCGAGCAGCGGCGTCTCGACCGGCAGGTAATGATGCTCCCTGAAGCAGCCCTTCACCGTCAGTGCAATCTCCTCGCGCGCCTGAGCCTCCTCGGGCAATATGTCCCGGAATCCCCACGGTGTGGCCGTCATCTGGTGAGCCTCCTCATGCTGTGTTTCATATAGAACAGAAGACCGGCATAGCTCCGCCGGTCTTCTGGGTACTTTAGCATACTAGAGTGCTTGCGGGGAAAATCCGTCGTAGCCGCTCACACCGTATTCATTTGGAAACATAGGATAGGTTGCCGCAACCCAACCCCACCTAGGCGCCAATCGCACGACGATACTCTGCCATTACCTGCGCATCGGCAGCTGCGGGGTCGGCAAAATAGCGCCAGTCATAGGTCTCGGCCGAAACAACTCCGCGATAGCCGCGCGCCACCAGCCTATCCAGGTCGGCGCGCATATCGCGGTCGCCGTCACCCCAGGCAAGATGCGTCGTGCCGTCTGCCGCAACATCGACAAAATGCACGTGGGCGACATCATCGCCAAGCAGATCGAAATAATCGTCGATGGTATCCCCCGCCACCGCCATAGCGCCCAAATCCAGACACGCCTTAAGTGCCGGATGATCAACCGCCTCGATCATGCGCTTCGTGTCGGCCGCCGAGTTCACGATCATCGACTCAATCGGCTGTAGGGCCTCAAGCACCAGTCGCACGCCGCGCTCTCCCGCATGCTCGGCAATCGCACGCAGCATCGAGGCACTTCGACCCCACGCGTCCTCAATCGGCTCGTTCAAAAATGCCCAGCCGCTCGAGACCATGACCTGCTCGGCTCCAAGTTCCGCCGCGATATCCACAACGTTCTTAAAGTACGCGAGCGTGCGGGCGCGCGCCTCATTCCCGCGCGCCGCGATATTCCACGGCTTGGGGTTGTTCTGTTCGGGACAAAGCCCCACAATCCGAACCCCATACTGCTGCGACAGCTCCCGCACCTGCTCGAGCGAATCGTATCCATGGCAATCGACATACAGATGCATCGCCCCGGTCCAAAGCTCGCAACACGTGTAGCCCGAGGCCGCTGCCGAGGAAAAGAATTCCTCAAGGTCAAAATAACGATGGCTGATATTCATGACGGCAAGCTGCGGATACTCCATCTTGTCCACCTTTCGGCAAAAGGGCGCCGCAGCACAGTGTGCGCGACGCCCCCTCTTACATTGTTCTCATTATGACGGATACTCTACTGGACACCAAGCACTCCAAAGAACGCGCCAGCGATACTCACGAGCAGGATCACGAGCATGATAAGCAGCGGATTCATCTTCTTCTTGAGCATGAGATAGACGATTCCAAACAGCCCCATCGTGACAAAGCCCGGGAAGATTCCGTTGAGCAGCTCGGCCAGCGTCTGAGCACCATCGCCCGCACCGACCATGAGCGGAATGTCCACGGTGACCATCTCCATGGTCATAGCGCCGATCACCATGGCGCCCATGATAGAGGCCATCTTGACGATCGTGTCCATAATGCCCGATTCCTGGACCTTGCTGATCATGTCCGAGCCAAAGCGATATCCCACAAACGTCAGCAGGTAACGGATGATGTAGTGGGGGACGTTGAACACGAGCAGGAACAAAATCGGGCCAAGAATAGAGCCCTGCAGCGCCAGCGACGTGCCGACACCCGTTGCCAAAATTCGCAGCGTGCCCCAGTAGAAGGCATCGCCCACGCCGGACAGCGGTCCCATCAAAGCAAGCTTGACATTTGAGATCGCGCTCGTGTCAAAGCTATCGTCAGTAGCGTTGACCTCTTCCATTGCAGCGGCGATGGACATGGGGAGCGTCGAGATGTACGGCGTGACGTTATAGAGCTCCATATGGCGCTTAAGGGCGGCCTTAAAGTCCGCATCCTGCGGATACAGCTTTCGAAGGATCGGCATAAGGGCCCACATAAAGCCAATATGGCCCATACGCTCGTAGTTCCAGGAATGCTCATAGGGAATCGAGCGCCAGAACAGCTTCTTAAGGTCTGCGCGGGAAATCAGCCCGTCGTAAGAAGACTCAAACTTAAAACTCATCGAACCCACTCCCAATCGCAGGATCCTCGGTTGCCACTGCGGGCTGCTCCGCTTTTTTCTTATCACCCAAAACCGTCATCGCGACGACGATGATCGCGGCAAAGATCGCCACGCCCGTCGTGCTAATGCCAAAGTAGGCGACGAGGAAGAAGCCAGCGAAGAAGAACGGAGCCACCGTTTTGTTCATAATCATCTGCGCCAGCATCGCAAAGCCGAGTGCGGGCAAGAAGGCGGCGGCGACATCCATGCCGGTCTGAACGAAATCGGGGATGATGTTGAGCAGGCTGGCGACGGCATCGGCGCCAAAGAAGAATGCCAGGGGAATAATCAGCAGGCCGCACCAGCTCTGCGCGTAACCGGCGATGAGCATGTTGCGCGTGATGGCCTTGGTGTCTCCGTCCTCGACGTTTTTGTCGATACGGTGCACCAGCAGCAGCATCACCGGCTGGCCCAGGGCAGTATCGAGCGCCAGGACGATCGTTGCGATGGGAATGCCCAGGGTCAGGGCCGCCGAAGCGTCCGCGCCGGCCTGCATGGCAAGAGATACACCCAGGATAGTGCCGGAAATCGTATCGGGCGGGTTATACGCACCGACCGAGATGGCGCCGACCATGGCAAGCTCCATCGTGGCGCCCATGATCGTGCCGGTCACCATGTCGCCCATGACAAGGCCAACCAGAGGTCCGAGCACAATCGGGCGCTGGAGGTAGCTCGTACCGGTCAGCCACTCGGAATAGCCCAAAAGGGCAATAAGGAAAATCAGGATTGTCTTGATAACCATGATGGCCCCTAACCGATGACCTTCGCGGCGTCAGTCTTCGCATCTGCCGGAATCATTTGAATGAACAGCTCGTAGCCCTCGCCGAGCAGCTCTTTGACGTATGCCTCGTTTTCGGGCGTAAGGAACACGCTCGTCGAGACCTGGCGGGCATCCTCGCTAAAGGCAACATTGCCGAGGTTGATCTTCTTGACGCCCATCGCCTTGGCGACGGCACCGGCCTGCTGGATCGTCTCGCAAACTACGAAGAGCTTGTACTTATCGGTCACACCGCTCTGGAGCGCCTTGACGGCATCCTCAGTGTTTTTGACGACAACCTTGCAGCCCTCCGGTTTTGCAAGGGACAGGGCCTGCAGACGAAGCTTGTCATTGAGGACCGTGTCGCTTACCAACAGGATGCAGTCGGCACCCAGAGCCGAAGTCCAGCTAACGGCAACCTGGCCGTGCAGCAGTCGATAGTCCACGCGAATCATCTGAATCATGATGTGCTCCCTAGCGATTAAAACTCATCGAGTTCGGCCTGCCCCAGCAGGTCGTTGACGTACTTGACCTTGGTGTCGTCCGCCTCGACGATCTGGCGAATGGCCTCATCAATTGGGGTGGAGTCGGGCACGAACAGCAGCTGAATAAGGAGCGGCAGGTTCATATTGGTCACCAGGTGCGTGTTGGGACGCGTCTGGACGATCTTGGTGAACTCGTTGTTGACGCTGCCGCCGAACAGGTCAGTGCACACGACAACCTCGTCGTCCGCAGCAAACCCATCGAGAACCGCTGCGGCCTCCTTGGTCAGGTCCTCGTTTCCGTCGACATACATAGACAGCGCATGGACGTTTTCGCGCTCACCGGAGAGCAGCCCAATGCTCTCGACGATTCCAGACGCAAAATGAGCATGGGATGCAACGATAAACTGCCTCATTCGATTCCCCTTTCTTGCGAATTTCGGCATAAAAATGCCCGGACGCATGCGCCCGGGCAGGGTGCTTCTTGATCAGTAGCTTATTTGTCACCGATTAGTAGTCGAACTGGTGATAGTAACGACGGTAGTTGAGGTTGTGCTTGGTGACCGTCTCGTAGTAAGCGGCAAGGCGATCGGTGATCAGCGAGGAGAGGATCCACGGAGACACGATGACGCGGAACTCATCGTCAAGGCCGGGGATCGCGAACTCGGCGGTGTCGATGATGTTGATGTCGGTGTCGCCGGTCACGCCGCGGTTGAGGAAGGCGCGGACGCGCTCGTCGAGCTTGCGGTTCTCGTCCTCGCCCATGAACAGGAACACGGGG
>DBGBJN010000099.1:0-5294 GCA_048449885.1 Collinsella sp. | reverse complement strand
GGCCCCTTCTACACCGAGGAGCAGGCCAAGGAGTTCATGGCCGAGGATCCCTCCAAGGTCTTCGTCGAGGATTCCGGCCGCGGCTGGCGTCGCGTCGTCGCTTCCCCCGATCCCAAGAAGATCGTCGAGGCTGACTCCATCCTCAACCTGCTCGACAACGAGTTCATCGTCATCGCCTGCGGTGGCGGCGGCATCCCCGTCGTCCGCGACTACGAGAACAAGGGCTGCTACAAGGGCGTTCCCGCCGTCATCGACAAGGACCTGGGCGGCGAGCTGCTGGCCGAGGACTGCGACGCCGACGTTCTGTTCCTGCTGACCGCCGTTGAGCATGTCGCCATCAACTTTGGCAAGCCCAACCAGGAGGAGCTCGAGGACCTCACCGCCGACGAGGCCGAGCGCCTGGCCGACGAGGGCCAGTTCGGCAAGGGTTCCATGGAGCCCAAGGTTCGCGCTGCCATCAAGTTCGCCCGTTCCCGTAAGGGCCGTACCTGCATCATCGGCGCTCTGGACAAGGCCGCCGAGACCATGGCCGGCCTCTCCGGTACCCGCATCCACGAGTAGTCTCTACTCTGTTGCCTCTCTCGTGGGCGCCAGGCAAAGCGCCCACAAACTAGCCTCTCTTCATGAGCCCCGCAGTCCGCTCCGACTGCGGGGCTTTTGCTATTCACCTAGTCATTGGGGACGTTCTTAAATGACTAGTCAAACAAGAGCGTCCCCAAGGACCACTCATTTTAAGTCTGTCCCCAATGACTAGTAGTAGGCCCACATGGCTTCGACTTCGTTGAGGACCTCTACGACGCCCCAGCGGCGGGCGCTGCGGCTGGCCGAGTTGGGGTCGTAGACGCCAATCTGGTTGGCATCGTCGATGCCGTAGAGCACGATGTAGTGGCCTACGTTGGTAAACGTACCGGGGCGCACTGCGGCGATGACGGGCACACCCGAGCGAAGTGCTTGGGCAATCGATTCGCGATCGTTATAGAGCTGTGTTCCGTTGAGCCCCAGCTGCCACGCACCGCCTGTCATAAACGACCACTCGGTGGCACCGGTGGGGGCGTAGTTGCCGGCTTCGGCCAGTGCGCATATATCGACCGGCGTCTTATCGGTATGGCCGGTCTTAAAGATATAGACCATGGTGAGGCAGGTAGGACCGCAAGCGTTTTCGCGAATAGTGCCACCGGCATAGGGCAGCTCCGACCATGCGGGGTCAATTTGGTAGATGTGGGGCATGGTGCCGGCCTGCCATTGCGAGCGTGGGGTCGAGAACGCAAAGGAGTAACCGGGTGCGACGGGAGCTTTAAGCAGCTTGTCTTCGGCAGTGGGCTCAAGACCGGCTGATCCGTGGGAGATACAGGATCCCAAAAACACAAAGACGAGGCAGGCGGCGATGGAGCAAAGCGTAAGGCGTAGGCGGCGGGCCGGAAGCGCGTGGCTTGTGGCGTGTGACGCAGGGTGAGGGGCGGAATTGCCGCGATCGCGTTGAGGTCGCGAAAAGGAGCGCTTGACGTAGTAGTCGGTCTTACGGCGATCGTAGCGGCGTGGCTGCGATGTGTCGGTCTGGCGTTGGCGTGTGCTCGTACTCACGCGGTCTGACTGCTGCACGGTACGGCTTTGTTGCCGCGAAGAAGCCCCGGGCTGCTCTTGGGGGCGCTGCGGGTTGTCGTTGTCGGAGGTGCTTCTGGGCGTTGGCGTGGTGCGGCCGGCAAGGCGCACGCTTTGTGGCCGTTGGTCGCCGTCATTGTATCCGTATGCCATTCGAATCACCTTGCCTCATGTGTAACTTGTCTATCCTACATAAAAAGATGCACGACACATGGGCATGTGCGCCAAAAGCCTGACAAATGGTATGAACGTTGCCGCGCCGCGCGCCAAGCGCCACGGCAACAGGTATTCAAAAGCAGACAAGATGAAAGCGTCCAAGACGAATGACGTCTCCCGCCGTTCGTCCCAAAAACGGTGCCGCTCGTTTTGCAGTTCTGCCTTCGGTCGAGCTGCGAGCGGCGCTGCTGCGCCAAGGCCGTATCTTAAAGCCATGGAATAAAAGCGCGCGGCAAAACGGACCGCGCAAGGGGTGACGCCAAGGGCGTCAAACAGGAAAGGAGGGGAACAATGGCGGACAAGAACGCAGAAGTTGCAGTCGAGGATAACGGCGGCATGAAGAAAACGCTTTCGCTCTGGAACTTCTTCACCATCGGTTTCGGTGCCATCATCGGTACCGGTTGGGTTCTGCAGGTCGGCGACTGGATGGTCGTGGGCGGCGGTCCCGTTCCCGCTATGATCGCATTCCTCTTGGGTGCAATCTTCCTCGTGCCCGTCGGAGCTGTTTTCGGTGAGCTCACGGCTGCTATCCCCATCTCGGGCGGCATCGTCGAGTATGTCGATCGTAGCTTTGGCCGTACGCTGAGCTACATCACCGGATGGCTTTTGGCCCTGGGCAACGGCATCCTGTGCCCGTGGGAGGCCATCGCCATTTCGACCCTCGTGTCCGAGATGTTCGGCAGCCTGCCCGGCCTTGAGTGGCTGCGCGCCGTCAAGCTCTACACCATCCTGGGGGCCGACGTCTACCTGTTCCCGACGCTGATCGCGCTCGGCTTTGCAGTCTACGTCATCTTCCTCAACTTCCGCGGCGCCAGCTCGGCTGCCAAACTCCAGGCCTTCCTGACCAAGGCCCTGCTCTGCGGCATGCTGCTCGCCATGGGCGTCTCGCTGTTCACCGGCTCGCCGGACAACGCCATGCCCGTGTTCTCCCAGGTCGCCGGCGCTGGCGGCGGCAAGGCCGCTACCGAGAGCACCAGCCTGTTCGCCGGCATCGTGTCGGTCCTGGTTCTGACTCCGTTCTTCTACGCCGGTTTCGACACCATTCCTCAGCAGGCTGAGGAAGCAGCCGAGGGCCTCAACTGGAACAAGTTCGGCAAGATCATCTCCCTGGCCCTGCTGGCCGCCGGCGGCTTCTACATGGTCTGCATCTACTCGTTCGGCACCATCCTCGACTGGCATGAGTTTGTTAAGAGCCCGGTTCCCGCGCTTGCCTGCCTCAAGGGCATCAACATGCTTCTGTACCTGGCCATGCTCGTCATCGCCACGCTTGGACCCATGGGCCCGATGAACTCCTTCTACGGCGCCACGAGCCGCATCATGCTCGCCATGGGCCGCAAGGGCCAGCTGCCCGAGCAGTTCGCCGAGGTCGACCCCAAGTCCGGCGCTCCCAAGCTCGCCTGCGTCGTTCTGGGCGTCATCACCGTCGTCGGTCCGTTCCTGGGCAAGAACATGCTCATCCCTCTGACCAACGTGTCGGCTCTCGCCTTCATCTTCTCCTGCGGCATGGTCGCCCTCGCTTGCCTGCGCATGCGCTTCACCGAGCCCGACCTGCCTCGTCCCTACGAGGTGCCCGGCGGTAAGTTTGGCATCGGCCTCGCTATCGCTGCCTGCGCCATCATCATCGGCCTGCTCGTGATTCCGTTCTCTCCCGCCTCCCTCAACATGGTGGAGTGGAGCATCGTGATCGGCTGGCTGGCCGTCGGCCTGGCTCTCATGGCCTTCACCAATTCCCGCAAAAAGTAACGCCGAGCCGGGGCGGATCAGGTGCGCGGGATCCTCTCTTCCGCGCACCGAACCCGGCGCCACTTGGGTAGCTTTGTGAGGCCTTAACCCAACACGGCCTCGCCCACTATATGGATCCATAAGGAGGAACCATGTCCACTAAGTATGCAATCGTTGGCGGTAAGCTCATCGACGGTACCGGTGCCGAGCCGGTCGAGAACTCCCTCGTTCTCGTCGACGACAACGGCAAGATCGAGTACGCCGGTGCTATGCAGGACCTTCCCGAGGGCGTTGAGGTTATCGACGCCGCCGGCAAGACCGTCCTTCCCGGCCTGATCGACACCCACCTGCACTTCTCGGGCAACTTGACCGACGATGACACCGACTGGGTCATGCAGCCGCTCCTCGAGAAGCAGGCTGTCGCAGTCAAGCAGGCCTACGACTGCCTCACCCACGGCCTCACCACCGTCTGCGAGATCGGCCGCTTTGGTATCCAGATCCGTGACTGCATCGACAAGGGCGTCTTCAAGGGCCCGCGCGTTCTGGCCACCGGCCTTGGCTTCTGCCGCGTTGCCGGCCACGGCGACTCCCACCACTGCAGCCAGGAGCTCAACAAGGAATCGCACCCCTGGGGCGATCAAGTCGACGGTCCTTGGGATCTGCGCAAGGCCGTCCGTCGTCGCCTGCGCGAGAACCCCGATGCCATCAAGATCTGGGCTACCGGTGGCGGCATCTGGCGCTGGGACTCCGGTCGCGACCAGCACTATTGCTCCGAGGAGATCCAGGCCGTGGTCGAAGAGGCAAAGATGGTCGGCATCCCCGTGTGGAGCCACTGCTACAACAATCACGCCGCTGCCTACGATTCCGTTCGCTTTGGCTGCGAGCAGCTGATTCACGGTTTCGATATCGATGAGCGCACCATGGACCTCATGGCCGAGCAGGGCACCTTCTTCACCCCGACGATCGCCTTCCTGCCCACCTGGTACGCCACCTATCCGCCCGTCTACGTCCCCGAGCTGCACGACAAGTACGAGGGCACCCTGGTCGAGAAGGAGCTGCAGCGCAACTACGACTGCCTGCGCGAGGCCAAGAAGCGCGGCGTCGTCATGACGATCGGCTCCGACTCCTTCTCCTTCGTCACCCCGTATGGCACCTGCTCCATCGAGGAGATGTACGAGTTCGTCGACAAGATCGGCTTCACCCCGGTCGAGACCATCACCTGCGCCACCCTCAACGGTGCCAAGATGTGCCACATCGAGGACGAGACCGGTTCCATCGAGGCCGGCAAGTGCGCCGACCTGCTGGTCGTCAACGGTGACGTCGCCGCCGACATCCACGTGCTCAACACCGACAACATGGACGTCATCATGAAGGACGGCTGGATTGTCGAGGCCGGTACCTTCGGCGAGGCAAACAAGTACAGCGCCTAAGCTACCGTTCATCGATGGCTTGATGTAAAACACAGTATTTGATTGCATAATGCAATGGAGAGGGTCGCTTGCGGCCCTCTTTATTGCTATGGGGTGCGTCAGTAAGAAGGAGATGACGGTGGATCTCAATAGGCTGATTCTGGGCAAGAGCTACAACTCTACCAAGGTCTTTCGTACCGCTCAGCATGTGGTTCAAGCCATCTTGCTCGGTATTGTCGTTCCGCTGCTTATCCTGCTGCTCATCTGGGATCTAACCGATAATCCCAATCCCGTTCCGGCCGTTGTCGTCATTGCCGGCTTGGTCATGCTGTGCTTCTTCTTCTCGTA